>CAZNIX010000850.1:0-1501 GCA_964573125.1 uncultured Thermoanaerobaculia bacterium | reverse complement strand
CCCGCCCGCGGCCGCCGCCGCGCGGGCCGCGTCCGAGCCATGCGCGCCGCCCTCGGCGCGCCGGCGGCGCGGGCCGCGTTCACGGCGTCACCACCTGGAGCGTGCCGCCGTCGAGCTCGAGCTGCTCGAAGTAGGCCTCGGCGAAGCGCTCGCCGTGCTTGCCCGGGTAGTGCGCGGTCGACACCACGCGCTCCTGGAGCGTTCCGCCGGGGAGGAGCGTCTCGCGCAGGCGCTCGACGCGGCCGGCGCGCACCTGATCGCGGCGGGCCGCGGCGGCGGCGGCCCGGTCGGCGAAGCGGTCGAGCGCGCGGTCGATCTGCTCGCGGGTCTTCTCCCACGGCGAGGCGAGGTTGGGGTCGAGCGCGAGCGCCGGACCCGGGATCTCGTCGAGCGCGGCGGCGATCCTTTGCCGCGGGCCGCTCACCGGGTCGCCGTCGGCGCGCGCGGCGAGCGCGCGGTCGAGCGCGGCGCGCTCGCCGAGGATCTCGCCGAGGGAGAGCCCCAGCTCGGCGAGCTGGTCCACCTCCCGGCTTTCGAGCACCAGCGCCTGCGGCCGCAGCGCCGCCGCCGGCGCCGGCACCTCGAGCACGCGGTAGACCGGCGCCGCCTGCGGCAGGTAGGACAGCTCGCCGGGGCCGACCAGGAAGAGGTCGGTGCCGAGGATCGCGTCCTGGACCGCCGGCCGCGCGAGCGCCCCGGGGCTGACCACGGCCGGGTTGTCGCGCACGATCGCGAGCAGGTCGGCGGCCGCGCCGCCGCCGCCCTCGGCGCCGCGCAGGGCGAATCCGCCGCCCGCCGCCCACTCGATCCGCCGCCGCGCGCCGGCGTGGAGCAGGAAGAGCGGCGCCGCCCCGCGCTGGGGGTGGACCTGGAGCGGGTGGCCGCGCACCTCGATCGCGCGGTCGGCCGCCGCCGAGGCCTCCTCGACCTCTTCGCGGCGCTCGACCAGGCGCTCGAGCCACGGCCGCTCGGCGGCCTTGACGCCGGGGTCCATGGCGTCGAGGAGCAGCGGGCAGCGCTCGCCCAGGAGATGGACGAGCAGCCGGCAGAACGCCTCGCCGAAGCGGGCGTCGGGGCGGTACCAGCGCGCGAGCGTCGCGACCCACGCGGCGTAGCGCTCGCCGGGCACCGCCGCGGCGATGCCGGCGAGCACGTCCGCGACCGCCGGCCCGAGCGTGCGCGCGCCGAGCGGGGTCAGCGGCGCTGGGTCCGCGCCGAGGTCGAAGCTCTTCGGCCCCTCGGGGGTGAGCACGGTGGCGCGCGCGACCTCGCGGAAATCGTGGTCTTCGGTCGCGACCCAGAAGACGCCGACCGCCGGCTCGCCGCGCTCGGCGAGCGCGGCCGCCCAGCGCGCCACCGCCACCGCCTTCGAGAACGTGTAGAGCGGGCCGCCCAGGAGCCCCGGCTGCTGCCCGGCGACCACCACCCGCGCCGCCGGGTCGGCGAGCCGGCGCGCCAGCTCGTCGGCGCGCGGGTGGCCGTAGGCGCGGTTCGCGCGCGC
>CAZNIX010000849.1:0-1501 GCA_964573125.1 uncultured Thermoanaerobaculia bacterium | reverse complement strand
ATCGTCCCGATGTTCACGTGCGGCTTCGTGCGCTCGAACTTCGTCTTGCCCATGGCGGCCTGGATGCCTCCTGAAAGCTGGTTCGCCCCGCGGCGGGGCGATGGGATGGTCGATCTCGATGCGCTGCCGTCTACCGGCCTGGAGCCCACGACCGGATTTGAACCGGTGACCCCTTCCTTACCAAGGAAGTGCTCTACCCCTGAGCCACGTGGGCCGAAGCGGCCGGAGGGCGCATCTCACGGCCTGACCGGGGGTTCCGCACCGGTCCCCCGGGCGTCTCCGGCCGAAACCTGGCGAGTCTACCCCCGACCGGCGGCGGCTGTAAAGCCCCCCGGGGGCGACTCTCCCCCGCCCGCCATCCGGCGGGCGGACAGGAGAGTATGCCAGATTGGCAGCGGCTTGTCCAGGGGGTTGGAGCGGGAGACGGGATTCGAACCCGCGACCAACAGCTTGGAAGGCTGTGACTCTACCCCTGAGTTACTCCCGCTTCGGACGAAGGTGGTGGAGGCGGATGGATTCGAACCACCGTAGGGCTTTGCCCGGCAGATTTACAGTCTGCTGCCATTGACCGCTCGGCCACGCCTCCGGGATCTCAAAGATCGGCGCCCGCGAGGGCGTTGGAGCCGGCACCCGGGATCGAACCGGGGACCAACGGTTTACAAAACCGTTGCTCTACCGCTGAGCTATGCCGGCCTGAGCGGGCCGGCCAGCGCCGGACCGGCTGGAGCTGCGCCGGCCGCTCGAGCGTCGGCCGGCTGGGGCCGGCCCGGCGGGCGGCTCGGGCGACCGGCTCCGCGCGGCCCGGCTCGGAGATCGTTCATTCTAGCGGCCTTCGGGTCCGGCGGCAACCCCGGACGGGGACGACGGGGGTACGGCCGGAGCGGTGGCAGCCAGCCAGGCGGCGGCGCGGTCGCGGTCGAGGCAGAACGCGGCGTGGAGGTTGCCGCGCGAGGCGCCGCAGGGGCGGAACAGCTCGGGCGCGGCCCCCGCCCAGGCATCCTCGACCGTCCAGCGGGGGGCGAGCGAGACCAGGACGTCGATCCGCGCCGCGACCAGTCGCGCCAGCCAGGCGTGGAAGCTCGCGGCGGCCGCCAGGCGGTCGGCCTCGCGGTGGTCGACCACCTCCCCGCCGGCGGTCACCGCGATGTAGAGCACCCGGTTCTGGAGCCGGCGGCCGAGCAGGGGGTAGCGGTACCAGTTGTGGCCCCGGCCGTCCCAGCCGGCGGTCACCGCCAGGCGCAACGGCTCGGCGCGATCGAGATCGCGCCACAGCGACCAGGCGGCGGCGTAGGCGGGGTGCAGCCGGTGGAGGTGGAAGAGCGGCGCCCGCGACCGCGCCGACGCCTCCCACAACGGATAGCGCGAGCGGGCGCGCCGGCCGTCGAGGGCAGCGGCCGCGGCGGCGAGCGCGAGCGCCGCCGCGAGGACTGCGCCGATCCGCGCCCTCCGCCCCGCAGGACGCGAGATCGACCGCGGCGACGCGGGCGCGCCCGCCGCGGGC
>CAZNIX010000848.1:0-1522 GCA_964573125.1 uncultured Thermoanaerobaculia bacterium | reverse complement strand
ATCTTCCTGCCGCCGGGCGACGAGATCCTGCGCCGCCGGCTCGCCAACGGCGACAACCGGCGCGTGCTCGACGAGGCCGCGCGCACCGTCGGCGGCGCGCGCTTCGGCTGGGAGCCGCGCGAGGAGGCTCCCCCGCTCGACGGCCCGGCGCCGCCGGAGCCGGAAGACGAGCCCGCCGCGGCCGGGCCGGCGAAGGCGGTCGCCGGCGACCCCGCCGTCCAGCGGGTGCTCGAGCTGTTTCAGGGTAGAGTGGAGGAGGTCGAGGAGGTCGACGGCGGGGACGACGACCGGCCCTGAAGAGATCGGCGAGGACCGCACGCGATGAGCAGCATCCGCCAGTTGATGAAGCATGCCCAGCAGATGCAGGACCGGCTGCAGCGCGAGCTGGCCGAGACCGTGGTCGAGGCGAGCGTCGGCGGCGGCATGGTCACGGTCAAGATGAACGGCCACAAGCTGATCGAGGCGGTCAAGATCGACCCCGAGGTGATCGACCGCGAGGACCCCTCGATCCTCGAGGACCTGGTCAAGGCCGCGGTCAACGAGGCGGCGCGCCGGGTCGACGAGACGATGCAGGGCAAGATGGGCTCGATGGCGGCCAGCCTGCCCGGGATCTTCTAGCCCCCGCCGCCGCCACCGCCTTGCCCGCCCCGCCGACGCCCGACCCGCTGGCCCGCCTGATCGGCGAGCTGTCGCGGCTGCCGGCGATCGGCCCCAAGACCGCGACCCGCATCGCTCACCACCTGCTGCGCGTGCCACCGGCCGAGGCGCGCGCCCTCGCCGAGGCGGTGGTCGAGGTCAAGGAGAAGCTCTTCCACTGCTCGACCTGCAACGCGATCACCGCCGTCGACCCGTGCCGGATCTGCGCCGATCCCGAGCGCGACCGGTCGCTGATCTGCGTCGTCGAGGAGCCGTTCAACATCGCCGCGGTCGAGCGCACCGGCGAGTTCCACGGCCGCTACCACGTGCTGCTCGGCGCGCTCGCGCCCCACCGCGGCGTCGGCCCCGACCAGCTCGCGGTCGCCGGCCTGCTCGCCCGCCTCGACGGCGTCGCCGAGGTGGTGATCGCGACCAACCCCAACGTCGAGGGCGAGGCGACCGCGCTCTACCTCGCGCGCCTGCTCAAGCCGCGCGGCGTGCGCGTGACCCGGCTCGCGTTCGGCATGCCGGTCGGCGGCGACCTCGAGTACACCGACGAGGTCACGCTCGCGCGCTCGCTCCTCGGCCGGCGGGAGATCTAGCCGGTGGTTTCTGCGGGGACCCATCCCCGGATTCGCGCCCCGGACCCCCTCGCGATCTTTCCAGGGGGGCCTTTCAAGCCCCCCTCCCCGGGGGAGCGCGATCCTGCGGGGACCCATCCCCCCGAGTCGGGGCCTGCGGCCCCCGCACACGCGCCCTCGAGGCGCGCGTTGGCGTGATGCCGCCGCGGTCGGCGCGCGGCGCCGAGTACCAGCGTCGGGAGCGGCGGTGACGGGGCTCGGCCGCGGCGATCGGCTGCCGGCGGTCCGGGTCGCGCCGCCGGGGC
>CAZNIX010000847.1:0-1527 GCA_964573125.1 uncultured Thermoanaerobaculia bacterium | reverse complement strand
ATACGGAGCGCGCCGCGCCGGCGGCCGCCGCCGGCGGCGCGCCCACCCGCGACACCGCCGTCCGCGAGCGCACGATCCGCGTCGCCCTCGAGCGCATCGACCACCTGATGGGCCAGGTCGGCGAGGCGGTCGTCACCCGCGCCCGCCTCGAGCGCCACCTGGCGAAGCTCGGGCAGATCGAGCGCCAGCTCGAGGTCAGCCGCGGGCGCATGGTGCGCGCCGCGGAGGAGATCGAGCGCCAGCACGCCGACCCCGCCCGCCCGGGCGAGGCGGCGGCCGGCGCCGGGCCCCGGCGCCTCGCCATGGACGCGCCGGCGGTGCCGCTCGGCGAGTTCTCCGAGCTCGAGCTCGACCGCTACGACCGCCTCGACCTGCTGCGTCGGCAGATCGCCGAGATCTCCTTCGACCTCGGGGAGAGCCAGGCCGAGCTGGCCGCGCTCGGCCGCGGCCTGGGCACCGAGATCGATCGCGACGCGAGGCTCCTGCGCGGCCTGCGCGGCGCCGTCGGGCGCACCCGCATGCGCCCCCTCGAGCCGCTGTTCCAGCGCTTCCGCCGCCGGGTCGACCGCGCCGGCCGCGACGAGGGCAAGCGGGTGCGCCTGGAGCTCGCCGGCGGCCACGTCGAGGTCGACACCGCGATCGTCGAGCGCATCGCCGATCCGCTGCTGCAGCTCATCGGCAACGCGCTCGCCCACGGCGTCGAGAGCCCCGCGGAGCGGCGCGCCGCGGGCAAGCCGGAGGCGGCGACGATCGCGCTGCGCGCGCACCTGCGCGGCGCGTTCGTCGAGCTCGAGGTCGAGGACGACGGCCGCGGCCTCGACCACGGCGCGCTCCGGCGGCGGGCGGTGGCGCTCGGCCTGCGCGGCGAGGAGGAGGCGGCGCGGCTCTCCGACGCCGAGGCGCTCGAGCTGATCCTGGTGCCCGGCTTCTCGACCGTCGACGAGACGACCGGCGCCGCCGGCCGCGGCGTCGGCATGGACGTCGTGCGCGCCGCGGTGGCCGAGCTCAACGGCCAGGTCCGGATCGAGACCCTGCCCGGCGAGGGGACGCGCTTCACGCTCCGCCTGCCGATCACGCTCGTGGTGTCGACCGCGCTCAAGCTGCGCGCCGGGAGCGAGGTCTTCGCCCTGCCCACGCTCAACGTCCGCCGCCTGCTCGAGGTCGCGCCCGACCGCGTCGCGGCGCGGGACGGCCGCGAGTGGGTGGCCATCGAGGGCGAGGCCGAGGGCGAGGAGGTCGAGCTGATCCGGCTCGCGTCCGCGCTCGGGCTCGACGGCGCCGGCGATGGCGCCCGCTGGCCCGCGTTCGGCGCGCTGCCGCTGGTCGTGGTCCAGGCGCCCGGGCGCGCGGTCGCGCTCGCCGGCGACGAGCTGCTCGGCATCGAGGAGGCGGTGGTCCGGGGGCTGGGCGGCTTCCTCGCCGGGCTCGAGGGGTTCGGCGGCGTCACCGTCGGCCCGGACGGGCGGGTCGTGCTCGTGCTCGACCCCTCCGGCCTGCCCGGCCTCGCGGCCGCCGCCGGCCGCCGCC
>CAZNIX010000846.1:0-1528 GCA_964573125.1 uncultured Thermoanaerobaculia bacterium | reverse complement strand
CGGCGGCCGGGTCGCCGTCGACGCGCAGGGCGTTGGCGTGATGGGCCCAGACGCGGGCGGCGGCGTCCTCGGCGCGCGCGCCGCCGAGGGTGGCGGGGAGGTGCTCCGCCGCGGCGACCGCGAGGCGGGTCAGCTCGACCGCCTCCGCGGGGCGGTCGAACAGGCGCTCGCGGCCGCGCGCGATCAGCAGCTCGATCAGCGCCGGGTCTCCGAAGCGGGGGTCGCGCGCGATCAGGCCGGCGCGGGCGGCGGCGGGTCGGGAGCGCAGCTCGGCGAGCAGCGCCTCCGGTTCGGGGGCGGGGGGAGCGGCGAGGAGGTCGCCCTCGGGAGGTTCCAGGATCGCGAGTTCGAGCATCGCGGACTCCCCGTCTCCGGTTCTCGTTCAGGCGGCGCCGCGGCGGCCTCGGTTCCCCCTGCCGGGCTGGCGGTCAGGCGTGGTTGGGCTTGTGGCCGTCGGGATCGAGCCCCGAGCCCGGCATCTGGTCGCTCTTGGTCGTGTCGTCGCCGACCACGAGCTTCCTCAGCCAGTCCCAGAGCGCGTCGACCGCGTCGCGCACGCCGTCGGCCTCCGGCCGCTCGGCCGCGGGCGCGGTCGCTCCCTCACGGTCGGGCGCGGCCACCGCGGGCGCCGCCGCCAGCACGCAGGCGAGCGCGATCACCACCAGCGCGAATCGGGCTCTGCGTCGTCGCATCGTTCCGTCCTCCTCGGCTCGTCACTCCAGCGCAAGCGAGTTCAGCTCATACGCCGGTGTATACGCCGGGTCTTGCCTCCAGGTTCTCGCGAGGGCCTCTTACCGCCGCACCACCTGCCGCTCGTCGCCGAGGCGGCGGGTGCGGCCGGTCGAGTCGAGGTGCTCGAGCAGCGGGATCGCCCACTTGCGGGTGAGGCCGAAGCGGTCCTTGAACTGCGGCACCGTGAAGCGCTCCCAGCCGCTGGCGGCGAGGTCGGCGGCGAGGGCGTCGACCGCGGCGGCGGCGACGAGCAGACCGCCGGGGAGCCGCACCAGGCGGCCGCGGTCGAGGAGCCAGCGGACCACGCCGTCGACGATCTCGCGCTTGGCCCCCAGCTCGGCCGCCAGCTCGGCGGGCGAGGGCGGCTCGAGGCCGGCGGCGGCGAAGCGCTCGCCGAGCCGACGCGCGAGCGCCGACTCCTCGCCCGAAAGCCGCGCCTCGCGGCCGGGGGGATTGACCCGGTCGCCCTCGACCGCGAGTACGCCCTGGGCGGCGAGCCAGCCGAGGTAGACCTCGGCCAGCTCGGCGCCGCGGCGGGGGAGGATGCGGCGCACCGCCTCGGCCTTGGGCATGCCGGGGGCGAGGCGGTCGCGCTCGAAGTAGGCGGCCAGCTCGCGCGCCGCGCGCTCGGCGACCTTGCGGTAGACGCCGGGGGCGATCCAGCGCCGATCGTGGCCGGGGCCGGCGGGAGCCTCGAGGAGCTTGCCGGCGGCGGCGAGCGCGGCCAGCTCGCCGGCGAACGCCGCCGGCCGCAGCCCGAGCCGGCGCCCGAGATCCTGGTCGCCGGCGCCCGCCT
>CAZNIX010000845.1:0-1528 GCA_964573125.1 uncultured Thermoanaerobaculia bacterium | reverse complement strand
CGCGGGATGGAACCACATCTCGTCGAACACCCCCGCGCGCAGCAGCTCGCCGTTGGCGACGCAGTTGAGCGCCACGCCGCCGGCCATCGCCAGCCGGCGCTCGCCGGTGAGCGCGCGGGCGCGCCGGCCGAGCCGCAGCACCGCCTCCTCGGTCACGACCTGGATCGAGCGCGCGAGGTCCATCTCGCGGCGGGTGAGCGGCGCCTCGGGCCGGCGCGGCGGGCCGCCGAACAGCGCCTCGAACCGGTGGTTGGTCATGGTCAGGCCGTCGAGGTAGCCGAAGTACTCGGTGTTGAGGCGGAACGAGCCGTCCGCGCGCAGGTCGATCAGGCGCTCGCGGATCGCGCCGGCCCAGCGCGGCTCGCCGTAGGGGGCGAGCCCCATCAGCTTGTACTCGCCGGAGTTGACCTTGAAACCGGTGAAGTAGGTGAACGCCGAGTAGAGGAGGCCGAGCGAGTGCGGGAAGCGGATCTCCTCGAGGATCGCGACCTTGCCGCCGGCGCCGGCGCCGATCGTGGTCGTCGCCCACTCGCCGACGCCGTCGAGCGTGAGCACCGCCGCGCGCTCGAAGGGCGACGGAAAGAACGCCGACGCCGCGTGCGACTCGTGGTGCTGCGCGAAGTAGATCGGCGGCTCGCCGGGGACCCCGGCCGCGGCGAGCGCCTCGGCGATCCGCGGCGGGATCCAGAGCTTCTCGCGCAGCCAGAGCGGCACCGCCTGGACGAAGCTCCGGAGGCCGCGCGGCGCGACGCCGAGGTAGGTCTCGAGGATGCGGTGGAACTTGAGCAGCGGCTTGTCGTAGAACGCCACCGCGTCGAGCGCGCCGCCCTCACCGTCGGGGGCGCCGGCGGCGCCGATCCCGCCCTCGGCCAGGCAGTAGCGCACGGCGTTCGACGGGAAGCCGGCATCGTGCTTCTTGCGCGTGAAGCGCTCCTCCTGCGCGGCGGCGACGATCCGCCCGTCCGCCACCATGCAGGCGGCGGCGTCGTGGTAGTAGCAGGAGATGCCGAGGATGTTCATGGCGGAGCACGGCTAACGCACTTCGTTCGGTCCATCCGGGGCCGGCCAGGCCCCGGATGCGATCGAACGGGCGCCTTGGCGGTGAGCCAGCGAAGCGAGCACAGGGCTAAAATTGCCGCCGGTACGACTCCGGCTTGAGCCGCTCCCAGGCGACCGGCTCCCAGTAGCTGGCCCGTCCGCGCTCGGCGCCGAAGGTCAGCCCGAGCCGGCCGAGGGCGCGCCGCGCCCGGCCGACCGGGAAGAACAGCAGCCAGAAGATCAGCGTCATCAGCACCCAGGTCACGGCCAGCCCGACCGCGTGGCCGAAGCGCTGGAGCGCCGCGGTGACGGCCCGGCCGGCGCCCAGCGGCGAGGCGAGCGCGACGCCGAGCAAGGCGAACGTGATCGCCAGTACCACCGCCCCGAGCACCGGCTTCCAGAGCCAGACCAGCGCGCCGACCGCCGCCCCGACCGCCGCGCGCAGGAGGCCCGCGCGCCGCGCCGTCGCGGCCAGCCGGCGCCGCCGGGC
>CAZNIX010000844.1:0-1529 GCA_964573125.1 uncultured Thermoanaerobaculia bacterium | reverse complement strand
GGCGGCCGCGTCGGCCGCACATAGCCGCGCCGGCCCTCCTCGTCGTCAACCCGGCGGCGGGCGGCGGCCGCGCCCGGCGCCACTGGCCCGCGCTCCGCGACACCCTCGCCCGCCTGGACTTCACCTTCGACGTGGCCGAGACGCGGGGCCCCGGCCACGCGATGGCGCTCGCCGCGGAGGCGGCGCGGGCCCGCGTCCCGCTGGTGGTGGCGGTGGGTGGTGACGGCACGCTGAACGAGGTGGTCAACGGCCTCCTCCCGCTGCGCGAGGAGTACCCGGTTACCGTGGGGGCGGTCATGACCGGGCGCGGGCGCGACGCGTGCCGGAATCTGGGTCTGGCGAGAGATCCGCTCCGCGCCGCGCGTCGCCTCGTGGAGGGCCGGGTCGTCGCGCGGGACGTGGGTCTCGCCCGCTGGCCGGGCGGCCGGCGGTTCTTCCTGGGCTGGGCCGGCGCGGGATTCGACACGGTGGTGGCCGAGCGGGCGGGGGCGCGCGGTGGCCGCCTCGTCTACCTCCGCGCGGTGCTGACGAGCCTCTACGACTACCGGCCCGTCGAGCTGGCGGTACGTCTGGGCGACGTGGACGCCTGGGCCGGGCCCGCGGCCAGCATGGTGGTGTGCAACGGCGGCTCGTTCGGCGGGGGCATGCGGATCGCGCCGACGGCGCGCCCGGACGACGGCCTCCTGGACGTGGTGCTGCTGGGCGCGCTCGGGCGCGCCGAGCTCGTGCGCTGGCTGCCCACCGTGTACTGGGGCGGCCATCTCGCCAACCCGAAGATCCGCACCTGGCGCGCGGTCCAGGTGGGCATCGTCACCGCGACCCCGATCCCGGTCCAGCTCGACGGCGAGCTCGGCGCCCGGACCCCGCTCGACGTCTCGATCCACGCCGGCGCCCTCCACCTCCTGGTCTAGGGCCCCCTCCGATTGATTTAGAGCAGCGACATGCCGCCGTCGACGAAGAGGACCTGGCCGGTCACGTAGTCGGAGCACGTGGCGAAGAAGCGGACCGCCTGCGCCACGTCGGCGGGCCGGCCGTGCCGGCCCATCGGGATGCGCGCGGCGAGCCGCCGTCCCGATTCGCGCGGGAACCGCTCGGGCAGCAGCACGACCCCCGGCGCCACCGCGTTCACCTGGATGCGGGGCGCGAGTGCGGCGGCGAGGCCGCGGGTGAGCATCACCACCCCCGCCTTGGAGACGCCGTACGGGACGTA
This sequence comes from uncultured Thermoanaerobaculia bacterium, assembly GCA_964573125.1. GTDB lineage: Bacteria > Acidobacteriota > Thermoanaerobaculia > Multivoradales > JBCCEF01 > CAVSQV01. The sequence goes on along the minus strand of CAZNIX010000844.1, from coordinate 319 downwards.
GCCCGGCCACGCGCGGACCGCGCCGACGTCGGCGATGTTGATGATGCGACCGCCGCGCCGGCCCATCGCGCGCGCGGCGGCCTGGCTCACGAAGAACGGGCCGCGCAGGTTCACGGCGAGGAGCCGGTCGAACTGGGCGGGGGTGGTGGTGAGCACCGGGGTGCGGAAGAAGAGCGCCGCGTTGTTGACGAGGACGTCGAGGCGGCCGAGGCGCTTCACCGCGCCGGCGACCAGCGCGCGCGCCTCGCGCGGCCGGCCGACGTCGGCCCGCAGCGCGACCGCCCGCACGCCCCGCGCCTCGAGCACGTAGCCGTTGCCG
>CAZNIX010000843.1:0-1531 GCA_964573125.1 uncultured Thermoanaerobaculia bacterium | reverse complement strand
TCCGCGCCGGCGCCGCCCGGGGCGAGGAGCCGCTCGAGGTCGCGCGCCCGCGCCAGGAGCGCCTCGCGGGTGTGCGCCGAGAGCGGCAGCAGCCACGGGCCGCCGCGCTCGGGCTCGGCGTCCCGCGCCGCCGCCGGCGCCTCCTCGACCACCAGGTGGGCGTTGGTGCCCCCGAACCCGAACGAGCTGATCCCCGCCTGCGCCGGGCCCGCGGTCTCCGGCCACGGCGCGAGCCGCTCCTGCACCGCGAGCGGCAGGCGGTCGAACGGCACGTGCGGGTTGGGCGAGCGGTAGTGGAGGCTCGCCGGGAGCTGCCGGTGGCGCAGCGCGAGCGCGACCTTGATCAGGGCGGCGACGCCGGCCGCGGACTCGAGGTGGCCGAGGTTGGTCTTGACCGAGCCGATCGCGCAGCGCTCGCCCTCGGCGCGCCCCTCGCCGAGCACGGCGCCGAGCGCCGCCGCCTCGATCGAGTCGCCGAGCAGCGTCCCGGTGCCGTGCGCCTCGACGTACTGGACCGCCCCCGGCGCGAGGCCGGCGCGGGCGTAGGCCTCGCGCAGCACCGCCTCCTGGGCCTCGCGGCTGGGCGCCATCAGCCCGTTGGTGCGGCCGTCCTGGTTGACCGCGCCGCCGGCGATCAGCGCGTAGATCGGGTCGCCGTCGGCCTGCGCCTTCGACAGCGGCTTGAGCACCACGCAGCCCGCGCCCTCGCTGCGCACGAAGCCGTCGGCGCGGGCGTCGAACGCCTTGCAGCGGCCGTCGGCGGCGAGCGCGCCGGCGCGCGAGAAGCTCATGGTCACCGCCGGCGAGAGGATGAGGTTGACCCCGCCCGCCACCGCGACGTCGCACTCCCCGCGCGAAAGGCTCGCGCACGCGAGGTGGACCGCGACCAGCGACGACGAACAGGCGGTGTCGACCGCCAGGCTCGGGCCGCGCAGGTCGAACGCGTAGGAGAGGCGGTTGGCGGCGATCGAGAGCGCGTTGCTGGTGCCGCTGTAGACGTCGATCAGCTCGGGATCGCGCTCCTGCCGGCGGCTGTACTCGTTGGTCGAGATGCCGACGAAGACGCCGGTGCGGCTGCCGGCGAGGCGCGGCGTCCGGCCGGCGTCCTCGAGCGCCTCCCAGGCGACGGTCAGGAGCAGCCGCTGCTGGGGGTCCATGCGCTCGGCCTCGCGCTGGCCGATGCGGAAGAAGGTGCGGTCGAAGCGGTCGATCGCGTCGAGGAAGCCCCCCCACCGGCTGGTCAGCTTGCCGGCGGCCGCGGGGTCGGGATCGTAGAGCGCGGCGGCGTTCCAGCGCTCGGGCGGCACCTCGCGGACGGCGTCGACGCCGTCGCGCAGGAGCGCCCAGAACGCCTCCGGCCCGTCGGCGCCGGGGAAGCGGCAGCCGAGGCCGATGATCGCGATCGGCTCGGCCGCGCCTCGGGCCCCGGCGTGCGCCGGCGCGGCGGCCGGCTGCGGCGCGCCCTCCCCCGCGAGATGGCGGGCGGCGGCGGCGATCGTCGGGTACTCGTAGAACAGGGTCGGCGGCAGCT
>CAZNIX010000842.1:0-1531 GCA_964573125.1 uncultured Thermoanaerobaculia bacterium | reverse complement strand
GAAGGCGCCGGCGGCGCAGCCCTTCTCGCGTTCCCGGGCGCGCTCGCCGTGCTCGCGGCCTGGTTGGTCCTGCACGAGGCGTTCTACCGCGCCGCGGGCGTCCCCTTCGCGCCCTGGTACCAGGTGGCGGCGCTCAACGCCCTGCTCGCGCTCGCAGTGGCCGCGGCGGCGGCACTGGGAACCGCGCTCGCCGGGACCGCGCCGGCGCGCCGCCTCCTGCCAAGCGCTCGCGGGCTCGCCGCCGGCCTGCTCGCCGCGCTGATCGCGCTCCCGGTCCTGCTCCCCGGCGCCCGCTTCCTCGCCGCCACCTGGCGCGAGCCGCCCGACATCCGCACCCGCCTCTACGCCGCGGTCGGCCGCCACCTGCGCGAGACGTCGCCGCCCGGCGCGCGGGTCGCCTCGATGGAGATCGGCGCCCTCGCCTACGTCTCCGACCGGCCGGTGCTCGACGTGATCGGCCTGGTCAGCCCCGAGGTCCTGCGCGCGCGCGCCGCCGGCCGGCTGCCCGAGCATGTCGCCGCGGCCGCGCCCGAGTACATCCTCGTGCCGCCGCCCTTCCTCGGCCGAGAGCTGGGCGACGTCATGCGCCATCCCGAGATCCGCGCCCGCTACCGCCCCGCCGCCCGCTTCTTCGACCCCGCCTACGAGCACGACCCGGTGACCCTCTACCGGCGGCGGGAGCCGGACGGGCGAGCGGTCACGCCGACTCGACCACGCGTTCCGGCGCCTCGCGACCCAGCTCCTGCGCCGCGGCCCTGAGCACCTCCGGATCGAACCCCGGCAGATCCACGATCAGCCGGCCCCGCGTCGCGCTCCCGCCGGCGGTCGCCACGTGCTACGTCCCGATCTCGGCGGGGTCGCGATTGCAACCGGCCCTCCCGCCGGTGAGCCGGGCCGCGAAAGGACCGCCATCGCCCAGCCGCAGGCGCCGCCGACCAGGTGCGCGAGCGGGACCGGCACGAAGTCGGCCCCGGGATCGACGAAGAGCGTGGCGCCGGTGACGGCCTCGTAGACGACCTTGCCGGCAAAGCCGAGCAGCAGGCCGGCGAGGAGCGGGACCGACCGCCGGCGGCCTTCGGCCAGCTCCCTGCGAAGGAGGCCCGCGGCGAGGAGGACGAAGAGCGCGGCGTCGAGGCCGGAGAGGCCGCGGTAGCGCTCGAGGTCCGGGCTCAGGAACCAGAGCGCGGCCGGGATCGCGACCGCCGAGGCGCCGAGCGCCGCGAGCGTCCGACCGCGGCCGAGCCGCCACGAGAGCGCGGCCGTGAGGACGAGCATCCCGAGGTCCCAGAGCAGGTGGTCGAGCGACCAGTGCATCCAGTGGCCGGTCACGGCACGCCACGGCTCGCCGGCCGCGATCCGCGCGCGGTCGTACTCCAGCCGCGCGACGATCCCGGGCCAGAGCGCCGGCAGGACCGCCGGCAGCGTCAAGAGGAGCGCCGGCAGGAGCCCGGCCGCGCGGCCGGGCCGCCGGTCGCGGCCGGCCCGAGCGGGCGGGACGGGGACCGGAGCGCCGGCGATGCCACGCGCGACC
>CAZNIX010000841.1:0-1535 GCA_964573125.1 uncultured Thermoanaerobaculia bacterium | reverse complement strand
GCCCCGCCGGCTGCGGCCCCGGCCGCCGCGTCCGCGGCCGAGTCCATGGTCTCTGCGGCGGCCCCGGCTCCGGCGGCGATGTCCCCCGCCGCCGAGCCGGCGGCCGCCGCGCCCGCCGCAGCCGAGGCGATCGAGCCCTACATCGACACCGAGCTGTGCACCACCTGCAACGAGTGCACCCAGATCAACCCCAAGATGTTCGCCTACGACGAGAACAAGCAGGCCTACATCAAGGACCCGCGGGCCGGCACCTTCCAGGAGCTGGTCAAGGCCGCGGAGCGGTGCACGGCGCGGATCATCCACCCGGGCACGCCGCTCGACCCCGACGAGCCGGACCTCGAGGAGTGGCTCGAGCGCGCGAAGCCGTTCAACTAGGGTTGCACCCCGGGGCGCGCGATGTCCGAGATCCTCACCGCGGCGGCGATCATGGGCGGGCTCGGGCTCGCGTTCGGCGCCGTGCTCGCGTTCGCGAACCGCTTTTTGCGCGTCGAGGAGGACCCGCGTCTCGAGCGGGTCGTCGACATGCTCCCCGGCTCCAACTGCGGCGCCTGCGGCGAGCCGGGCTGCCGCGCGCTCGCCGAGAAGCTGGTCGCCGGCGCGCTCGCGCCGAGCAAGTGCACGGTGTCGAGCCGGCTCCGGATCGAGGCGATCGCGGCGTTCCTCGGCGTCGAGGCCGGCGAGGAGGTCAAGCGGGTGGCGCGCCTGCACTGCGCCGGCGGCCTCGGCCGGGCGCTCCAGGTGGCGCGCTACGAGGGCTTCCCGTCGTGCCGGGCGGCGCACCTGGTCGGCGGCGGCGGCCTCGAGTGCACCTGGGGCTGCCTCGGCCTCGGCGACTGCGAGGTCGCCTGCACCTTCGACGCCATCGCGATGAACGCGCTGCGCCTGCCGGCGGTCGACGTCGAGGCGTGCACCGCCTGCGGCGACTGCGTGACGGCCTGCCCGCGCGACCTCTTCGAGCTGATGCCGGTGACCCACCGCCTGATCGTCCAGTGCCAGGCGCCGCTCGCCGCGGACGAGGCGCGCCGGCTGTGCAAGGTCGCGTGCGACGCCTGCGGCCGCTGCGCCCAGGACGCCGCGCCCGGGCTGATCCGGATGAAGGGGAACCTGCCGGTGATCGACTACACCGCCGGCGGCCCGGCCGCGCCCGAGGCGACTTGGCGCTGCCCGACCGGCGCCATCCAGTGGGTCGAATGGGAGCAGTTCGCCGAGCTCGGGCTCGCGCACGAGACCGAGCGCGGCGCGGCGGGAGTGGAAGCTCATGTCTGAGCCGATCGCCACCGCGCTCGCGACGTCCGGTCGCCTGCTGGTCGCCGGTGGCTGCGGCTGGGGCGTCGGCCGTGGCATGGAGGTCGGGCGTGCCTGATCTCGCCGCCGCGGCTCTGCGGCTCTACCGCCGCCTGCTCGGCGTCCCCGCGGACGGCGGCCGCGCCGCGAGCGGCGAGGCCGATCCCGGCGTGGCCGCGACCGTCACCGGCGCGGCGGCGGTGGCGGCGGTCGAGGCCGCGCTCGCGGACGCCGTCGCCGTCGACGATTCG
>CAZNIX010000840.1:0-1541 GCA_964573125.1 uncultured Thermoanaerobaculia bacterium | reverse complement strand
CGCCGGCGGCCGGGTCGCGGCGGCGAGGCCGCGGCGCACGGTGAGCCGCAGGTCCTGGTCGGTGAACGGCTTGGTCAGCAGGTCGTCGGCGCCCACCCCTTCGGCCGAGGCGCCGCCGGCGGCGGCCTCCTCGACCACCGCCACCACGCCGGGTCCGCCGTTGCGGCGGGCGAAGGCGTCGATCAGCGCCGAGGCGCCCTCGACCCCGGTCGACACCAGCACCAGGTTGGGGGCCTCGGAGGCGGCGGCCTGGAGCGCCTCGGAGCGCCGGCCGACGGCGCGCGTGCGCCACCCCTCGGAGGTCAGGGCGTCGCGGATCCGCTCCACGTAGCGGCCTTCGGCCTCGACGACGAGGATCAGGGACATTCGCTCTCTCCAGCCGTTGCTCGGCCGTCCATCGGCGCCGATCGCGGCCCGGCGGGGAACGCCCTTTCTAGCACCGCCGCGGTGCGGAGTCAAACGCCGAAGCGTTTGATCCCAAGGGATTTCCCGCCCCGGCGGACATCCATCGCCGCGCGGGTTCCGGAGGCGCGCGGCGGGCGGTGCGGTAGACTGGCAACGGGGGGTTCTGGCATGGCCGGTCACAGCAAGTGGGCCCAGATCAAGCACAAGAAGGCGGCGATCGACGCCCGGCGCGGCCGCCTCTGGACCCGGCTCCTGCGCGAGGTCACGGTCTCGGCGCGCCTGGGCGGGGGCGACCCCGAGGGCAACGCGCGCCTGCGCAGCGCGATCGCGGACGCGCGCGGCGCCAACGTACCCAACGACACCATCGAGCGCGCGATCCAGAAGGGCACCGGCGAGCTGGAGGGGGCGTCGTACGAGGAGGTCGCCTACGAGGGCTACGCCCCGGGCGGGGTGGCGGTGCTGGTCGAGACGATGACCGACAACCGCAACCGGACGGTCGCCGAGCTGCGGCACCTGTTCTCGAAGTTCGGCGGCAACCTCGGCGAGAGCGGCTGCGTGGCCTGGATGTTCGAGCGCCGCGGGCTGTTCGTGATCGAGCGCTCGGCGCTCGACGAGGAGGCGGCGATGGAGCTCGCGCTCGAGCTCGGGGTCGACGACCTGTCGCTCGAGGACGACGGCTACGAGCTGCACACTTCGCCCGAGGACTACGCGCGGGTGCGCGCGGCGCTGGAGGCGCGCGGCGTGCCGCTCGACGTGGCGCAGCTCGCGATGATCCCGCAGACCTGGATCGCCGCCGGCGACCCCGGCCAGGAGGCGCGCGCGCTGCGCCTGATCGAGGCGGTCGAGGACCACGACGACGTCCAGAACGTGTGGACCAACCTCGACGTGCTCGAGACCGCGGCCGGCGGCGGCGTGCTCGCCGCGCAGGCCTCGTAGGGCACGCGGGTGCGCATCCTCGGCCTCGACCCGGGCAGCGTCCGCACCGGCTACGGGCTGGTCGAGAAGGACGGCCCGCGGCTGCGCCTGCTCGACGCCGGCACCCTGCCCTGCCCGCGCGCCGCGCCGCTGCCCGAGCGGCTGGCGCGGCTCGCCGGCGGCCTCGCCGCGCTGGTCGACCGCGCGGCGCCCGAGACCGT
>CAZNIX010000839.1:0-1543 GCA_964573125.1 uncultured Thermoanaerobaculia bacterium | reverse complement strand
GCGCGGCCTCCGCTTCGCGCTCACCCGCGCCGCCGAGCGCCTCGCCGCGCTCGCCCGCGGCCACTGGCGCCAGCGCTTCCGCTATCGCTCGGCCGTCGACTGGGAGCGCCTGCTCGGCGCGCGCGGTTTCGCGGTCTCGGCCAGCTCGATGTGGCGGGGCACCCCGTTCGCCAACGTGCTGCTGGTGGCGCGCAAGCCGGCGGCGTAGAGCGTCGCGAGCGAGCGACCCGACCACCATCCGCTCGCCGTCGCAGCGGCGCAGGCTGTAGCCGGTGAACAGCTCGTTGCCGATCAGGCACAGCGCGGGCCTTCATCCCCGGCGCGCCGCCTCGAGTACCGGTCGCACCAACGATCTACACGGATGCTGACACGCCGTGGAGCGACGCCCGCGGAGGCCGTCGGAGGCGGCTCGCAATAGAGTTCGCTCGTTCGGGGGTGATCGAGGGGCCGGCGGAAGGGATCGTCGCGCGCGCCGCGGCGGCTTCCGGCGCGCCTCCCGAAGGGTCGGCCGGGGGCCGAGATCATGGAGGAGAACACGAGCGCGACGGGCGCCGCGGGCGAGCCGGATCGGCTCCGGGTCGCGATCGACGAGGCCGGGCTCGTCGCGCTGGCAGCGCGGCTGGTGCGCATCCCGAGCCATCCCGGCGTGGCGCGCCAGGAGGAGGCGGTGGCGGGGGCGCTCGCCGAGCACCTCCGCGGGCACGGCCTCGAGCCCGCGCTGGTCGAGGTGCGGCCGGGGCGGCCGAACCTCGTGTGCACGCTCGCCGGCGCCGCGCCCGGGCGCACGCTCCTCTTCTGCGGCCACACCGACACCGTGCCGCTCAACGCCGGCGACTCGGGGGTGGGCTTCTCGGGCGCGGTGCGCGACGGCCGCCTCGAGGGGCGCGGCGCGGTCGACATGAAGGGGGCGCTGGCGGCGATGGCGGCGGCGCTGGTCGCGCTCGGGCGCGCCGGAGAGCCGGCCGCGGGCGCGGTGACGCTGGCCGCGGTCGTCGACGAGGAGATGGCCGGGCTCGGCGCCGAGCACCTGGTGGCGGCCGGCGTCGCGGCCGACGGCGCGGTGGTCGGCGAGCCGACCGGCAACCGCCCGTGCCTCGGCCACAAGGGGCTGGAGTGGCTCGAGGTCGAGCTGACCGGCCGCGCCGCCCACGGCGGCACGCCCTTGGCCGGGGTCAACGCGATCGCCGCCGCCGGCCGCTTCATCCACCTGGTCGAGACCGAGCTGGCCCCCCGGCTCGCGGCCCGCGTCCATCCGCTGCTCGGCCCGCCGACGATCAACTTCGGCACCGTGCGCGGCGGCGACCAGCCGTCGACGGTCGCGGCCTCGTGCGCGCTCGCGCTCGACCGCCGGCTGGTACCGGGCGAAAGCTACGAGTCCGCAGTCGCCGAGCTCGGGGAGCTGCTCGCCCGCGTCGCGGCGAACATGCCGGGGCTCACGTTCGCGGTGCGCCGGCTGCCGGGCGGCGCCGGGACGCTCGAGCGGCGGCCGTTCGCCACCGACGCCGGCTCGCCGCTGGCGCGGGCGGTGGCCGCGGCGTGCCGG
>CAZNIX010000838.1:0-1555 GCA_964573125.1 uncultured Thermoanaerobaculia bacterium | reverse complement strand
GCGGCGTCGCCCGCGGTGCGAGCGTCGGAGTCGCGGCCGCGGCCGGCGCCGGCCTGAAGCTCCTCGTCGTCGAGGCCGGCGAGAGCGGCCTTCCGGTCGGTCTCCAGGATGTCCGCCCTCGGCTCCTGAAGCTCTTCGTCGTCGAAGCCGGCGCGAGCGGCGGCCTCGCGTCCGAGGACGGCGCCCGCCTCCCGGTAGCGGCAGGCGAGGATCTCGGCGACGATCGCGATCGCGATCTCGCCCGGGGTGTCGCCGCCGACGCCGGGCAGGCCGACCGGCGCCCGCAGCTCGACCGCGGCGAGGTCGTGGCCGGCGGCCGTGACCTTCCGCTGGACGTGCTCGATCTTGCGCGCGCTCCCCATCAGGCCGAGGTAGCGGAGGTTCGCCGGCGCCTGGGCGAGCACGCCGGCGAGCGCCGCGGCGTCGGTCTCCCAGCAGCGGGTGACGACCGCGACGTAGAGCTCGCGGCGCGCCCAGGGGGCGAGGAACTCGCCGCCGTAGCCGCGGTCGACGGCGGCGAAGCGCGTGCCGGCCGGAAACAGCTCGGGGGCGCGGAACTCCGCGCGGTCCTCGACCACCAGCGGCTCGAAACCGGCCAGCTCGCCGGCGCGCGCGAGCGCCTGGCCGACCGGGCCGCCGCCGCAGATCGCGAGCACCGGGGGCGCGGTCACCACTTCCAGGAACACCTCGGAGAGGCCGCCGCAGACCATGCCGGTGGGCTCGCCGCGGGTCGCGCGCTCGGTGAAGTAGTAGCGCTTGACCTCGGACGCCGCACCCGGGTCGGCGAGCTTGGCGTCGGCGTCGGCCTTGACCAGCGCCTCGAACGCGCCGCCGCCGAGGTTGCCGACCGCGGCGCCGCCGCGGAGGATCGCGAGCCGCCATCCCGGCTTGCCCGGCGTCGACCCCGAGCAGCGGACGATCGTGCACAGCACCAGCCGGCCGTCCGCCGCGAGCGCCCGGCCGACCTCCGCGAGCACCTCGCTGGGCGACGGTACGGCCATCGCCGCAACGATAACACCGCGCCGCGGGCGGGCGGTGGTCTCCCGCCGTCCGGGAGAACGATCCGCGATCGGCCCGCCCGCGGCGCCCGGCGGCGGTCGGCCCGGCTCGTTACACTACACGGATGCTCCCCGGCCCCCTGCTCGATCTCGCGCCCGGCCTGTGGGCGCTCGCCCTCACCGGGCTCGGGGCGCTCGCGCTCGCGCGCTGGTACGACCGTGTGCCGTGGCCGGCGGTCGGCCTCTATGCGGCGTTGGGGGTCGCGCTGTACGGGCCGGCGCTATTCGGTGGGCGGGTGCTGCTCGCGGTCGACAACCTGCGGGCGGCGGCGCCGTTCACCGGGCTCGAGCCGGCGCGGCCGGCGGGCAATCACCTGCAAGGCGACCAGGTGCTCGAGCTGGCGCCGCTCCAGGCCGAGGCGCGGCGGGCGCTGCGGCGCGGGGAGTGGCCGCTGTGGAGCGCGCACGCCGGCGCCGGCGCGCCGCTGCTCGGCAACCCCGAGGCGCAGGCGCTCCAGCCGCTGGTGCTCGCGAACCTCCCGCTGCCGCTGCCGCGC
>CAZNIX010000837.1:0-1561 GCA_964573125.1 uncultured Thermoanaerobaculia bacterium | reverse complement strand
CGCCGGGGCGGCACCTCGGCGGCCGCCACCGCCGCCAAGACCCGCTCGCGCGCGGCCGCCGAGGGCGCCACCGGCGAGGTGGCGTCGGCCAGGCGCTCGGCGGTGCGACGCCAGGCCGCCAGCTCGCGGGCGCAGTCGTCGCAGGCTGCGAGGTGATCCTCGACCGCCGCCTGCTCCTCGCCCTCGAGCGCGCCGAGGGCGTAGGAGGGGAGCAGCTCGGCGAGGCGCTGGTGGCCGGGGTCGGTCATGGCGGTGCGGGTCATGGCGGTCACACCGCCGGTTCCAGGACGGCGCGGAGCTTTCTCATCCCGAGCAGGACGCGCGACTTGACCGTGCCCAGCGGCGCCTCCAGGCGGGCGGCGATCTGGGTGTGGCTCAGCCCCTCGAAGTAGGCCAGCTCGATGCACCGGCGCTGCTCGGTGGGCAGTCCCGCCAGGGCGGAGCCTACCGTGCGCCGGCGCTCGGCGGCCTCGACGCGGTCCGGGCCGGCCGGAGGCTCGGCGCCCGCGGTCAGCGCGCCGTCCTCGAGCGCCGAGCGCTCCTCGCGGAGCTGGCGGGCGCGCCCGGAGCGCAGGCGGTCGATCGCGCGCGAGCGGGCGAGCATGAGCAGCCAGCCGCGCGGGCTCGCGCCCTCCGGCCGGTAGCCCGCGGCGTCCTGCCAGGCCTGGAGGAAGGCCTCCTGGAGCACCTCCTCGGCCTCGGCGCGGTCGCGCAGCATGCGCACCAGGACGCCGAGCACGATCGGCGACTGGCGGTCGAAGAGCGCGGCGAAGGCGTCGCGGTCGCCGCCGGCCACCCGCGCCAAGAGGCGCCGGTCGTGGGCGTGGTCGTCGGGCACGAGGGCGAGTCTAGGCATGGCTCGGGGTCCGCTCGCGGGCGTCGGCGCGGCGCTCGGGCATGGCGCGGTCATCCCTCCGGCAGCGCGAAAGCGAGCGACGCCCACACACTCTCCCAGTCCGCGCCCGCGGCGGCCGGGGCCGGCACCATGTGTACCGCGGTGACCAGCCAGCGGCCGGCGGCGTCGAGGTCGAAGGTCACCCGGCCGTCGCCGTCGCTGCGGGCGGCGCGCCGGCGGCCGCCGGGGCCGTAGGCCTCGACCAGCGAGCCGGCGAGCGGCGCGCCCTCGAAGAGCAGCGCCAGGGGCAGCTCGCCGCCGCCGGCGAGCGCGTAGGGGTCGGCTTCGGCGATCAGCTCGAGGCGCAGACCGACCGGGCGGTCGGAGACGGCGGCGGCGCCGTCCCCGGCGACCCGCAACAGCGCCTTCGAGCAGCGCGAGAAACGCTCGCGCCCGGGTCGCTCGCTCTCACCGCGCGCGGCGCGGGCCGCGCGCACGTGGTCGAGACCCTCCTCCGCGAGGTACTCCTCGAAGCGGGCGGCGTCGAGGGTGACCGGCGACGGCAGGCTGCGGTAGAGGAGCGTGTAGCGCCCCGGCGCCGGTGGCCGCACGAGGCCCGCGGGGTCGGCGCCGTCGCGGCCGGCGACCGGCTCCTCGCCGGCGGGACCGAGCACGGCGAAGCGCTCGATCCGCGCCGGGTCGCGCGGCACCGGCGCGCCGGCGCCC
>CAZNIX010000836.1:0-1565 GCA_964573125.1 uncultured Thermoanaerobaculia bacterium | reverse complement strand
CGCCGGGCGGCCGGCGAGGCGGGAGGCGGGGCGACCTCTTCGCGGACGACGGCCGCCGCCGCGGGTGCCGGAGGCTCGACGACCGGCGGAACCGCGGCGGCCGGCGGAGCCTCGACCGCCGCCGCAACCTCGACGCCGGCAGGAACCGCGGCGGCCGGCGGAGCCTCGACCGCGGGCGGGAGCTCGGCGGCCGGAAGAGCCTCGGCCACGGCCTCTTCGGTCCGCAGCCGCGCGAGCAGCGTGCCGACCGGCACCTTCTCCCCCTCGCGCACCACCAACTCCTCGACCACCCCGCCGCGGAAGATCTCGATCTCGATGTCCGCCTTCTCGGTGTCGACCACCGCCACGATGTCGCCCCGCCGTACGCGCGCGCCGGGCGCGACCAGCCAGCGCATCAGGGTGCCGGCCTCCATGTCGGCGCCGAGCGAGGGCATGCGGAACTCGTAGACGCCGCCGTCCCCCCCCGCGCTCGGGGCGTCGCCGCCGCGGGTCATCGGCCGCTCTCGCCGCCGAGCACGCCGCGCGCGGCGGCGGCGATGGTTTCCGCCTGCGGCAGCGCCGCCTGCTCGAGATGGCGGGCGTAGGGGATCGGCACCTCCGCGGTGCACACGCGGGCGATCGGGGCGTCGAGGCGCCAGAACGCACCCTCCTGGATGCGCGCGACGACCTCGGCGGCGAGGCCGGCGCTGCGCCATCCCTCGTCGACGACCACCGCCCGCCGCGTGCGCGCGACCGAGGCGACCACCACGTCGCCGTCGAGCGGGCGCAGCGCGCGCAGGTCGATCACCTCGGCCGCGATCCCCTCCCCGGCGAGCCGCTCGGCGGCCTCGAGGGTCTTGGGCAGGCTGCCGCCGTAGGTGACCAGCGTGACGTCGCCGCCGGCGCGCCGCACCACCGCACGCCAGGGCGGCAGCGCGGGGCGCGCGGCCGGCGCCTCGCCCTCGGCGTTGTAGAGACCGCCGTGCTCGAAGATCACGACCGGGTCCGGGTCCTCGAGCGCCCAGCCGAGCATCCAGCGCGCGTCCTCGACGGTCGCCGGCGCCAGCGCCTTCAACCCCGGCACGTGGGCGTACCACCCCTCGAGGCTGTGCGAGTGCTGGGCCGCGAGCTGGCGGCCGGCGCCGGTGGTCATGCGGATGACCAGCGGCACGTTGAACTGGCCGCCCGACATGTGGAGCAGGGTGGCGGCGTTGTTGACGATCTGGTCGAGCGCGAGCAGGCTGAAGTTGACGGTCATGATCTCGACGATCGGCCGCATGCCGCCGAGCGCGGCGCCGATGCCGGCGCCGACGAACGCCGACTCCGAGAGCGGCGTGTCGCGGACGCGCTCGGGGCCGAACTCGGCGAGCAGGCCCTTGCTCACCGCGAAGCACCCGCCGTAGCGGCCGACGTCCTCGCCCATCAGGAAGACGCGCGGGTCGCCCGCGAGCGCCTCGCGCATCGCCTCGCGCATCGCCTCGCGGTAGGTCATGCGCACGGTGGCGGGAGGGGTCGCCGGCGGCGCGCCGCCGGCCCTCGCTCCGGCGGCGGGAGCCGACGCGGTCGCGGGCGGGCTCACGGCGACG
>CAZNIX010000835.1:0-1577 GCA_964573125.1 uncultured Thermoanaerobaculia bacterium | reverse complement strand
AGTACGAGCGCGGCACCTCCGTCGCAACGAAAGCAGCCCAGACCTCCTGGCGGGGCGCCGCCACCTCGAATGCGCAGCGCAGCTCCGGCGCAGCCTCCGTTCCGGCCCGCTCGCAGCCGACGACGGAACCCGAGAAGAGACCCCATACGAGCAGAGCGGCGAAGCCCGCCGCGACAACCGGCACCCAGAGGACCCATCGCCAGGTTCCGCTCACAACTTCTGCGGGCGGCGGGTGAAGTCGACCACCCAGTGCTTCGTCCAGGTGGCGCCGCCGTCGAGCGAGCGGTGGCTCTCCCAGTGGGCGCTGCCGGCGGTGATCTCGGACCAGGTGAGGCGGGAGAGGACGCGCTGTCCGCCGTCGTCCTCCCACTCTCCGAACAGATCGATCTTCCCGTCCGCGAACCGGCCGCGCCAGACCTGGAACCCGCCGGGCGAGGAGGTGTCGGTCCAGGTGTGCTCCCAGCAGCGCGACTTGGGGTTGAAGGCGCGCAGGCCGAGGCCTTTGATCAGTTCGCCCTGGTAGTCGCCTTCGAAGAACTCGAGGGATGCGCAGCCATCCAGGACCTTGGTCGCCTTCAGCGTCCCCGGCCCCTCTCCCCAGCTCCCGTCGGGGCGCGGGAAGCGGCAGACGGCATCCCATTCTCCTTCGAGGAAGTCGAACTCATGCGCTTCCGGCAGGGGGTTCGAGCCTCCCGGTGGGGTTGCGTCCGGCATCGGCTGTGCCCTCCGAAGACAGGGCTACGGATTCGCGCAACCAAGGTTCTTCCACCGCCAGATCGACGAAACAGAACCCGTCGCGAGAAGCGGCTTCCTCGTGGGTCACGCCGACGAGCCCGCCGTCCAGCCCGAGCGCGCAGATCGTCTCGGTGGCGCTGGGGAGGAGCGAGACGATTCTCATGGCGGTTCTTATAGCAGACCGCCTCACGAACCCGGCCGCTCAGCCCGACCCGAGCAGCTCCTTCGCCTCCGCCGCCGTCAGTCGGCGGAAGGAGAGGCGGTAGCCCTCGTAGACGGCGATGGCGTAGAAGAGGAGGTCGATCGGGCTGAACGAGGCCTTCATCAGCTCGATCGCCAGCTCGGGGTCGAGGCGTGAGAGGAGGTCGAAGAACGGGATTCCCTCCTGTTTGGCCACCAGCCCGACCACCGCCAGCAGGTTGCCGGCCAGGCAGCCGAGCAGGGCGAGCACGGCGCCGGCGATGCCGAACGTCTTGTCGACGCCCTTGCCGGCGGCGCGCACGGCCCAGCCGACCAGAAAGCCGATGCCCACCGCCATGAAGCCGATCTGGTAGCCGGTGAAGACGGTGATCACCGCCCACAGGGCGGCGCCGGCGAGCGCCGCCACCGCGCCGGCGGCGATGCCGGCGCCGAGCTTCTGCTCGGCGGCGAGGCGCTGGCGCGCCAGTTCGACGCGGAGCGGATCGACGGTGGGCACCGGCGCGGCGCCGCTCCCGGCGGTGGGCTCTTCGTTCATGGTCGGACCTCCCTCGACCCGCGCGCAGTCGGCAGGACCGCGCCGCATTTAGGCTCTCCTGGAGTAGGAGTGGGTAGCCGGGACGCGGTGGAGGCGGTTGGAGCGG
>CAZNIX010000834.1:0-1582 GCA_964573125.1 uncultured Thermoanaerobaculia bacterium | reverse complement strand
GCCGAGGCGGTCTTCGCCGGCCTGGCGCTGGCGCTCGCGCACCGGGTGGCGCGCCAGGCGCTGGCGCTGCGCCCGCTGCTCGGCCGCCGGGTGCCGGCGCGGCCCGCGGCGGTCTTCTTCTTCCTGCCGCTCGTTGCCTACCTCGCGCTCCTCCCGTGGCACACCGGGCACCGGCCGCCGGACGGCGACGAGCCGTTCTACCTGCTGATCACCCACAGCCTGGCCCACGACCTCGACGCCGACCTGAGCGACGAGTACGCCGACGCCGACTGGCGGCGCTTCCTCGACCGGCCGCTCGAGCCGCAGCCGGGCGATCCGGTCGGGCCGCGCGGCGAGCGCTACTCGCGCCACAACCTGCTGCTGCCGCTGGCGCTGGTGCCCGGCTACCTCCTCGCGGGCCGATTCGGGGCGCTCGCGACCATGGCCGCGCTCGCCGCCGCACTCGCCTGGGTCGGCCTGCGCCTGGCGCACCGCTACGTGCCGGACCGCCCCGGGCCGGCGCTCCTCGCCTGGGCGCTGCTCGCGTTCGCGCCGCCGCTGCTGCTCTACTCGGTCCAGGTCTGGGTCGAGGTGCCCGCGGCGTTGCTCGGGATGCTCGCGCTCGACCGCATCCGCGCCGGCCGCGGCGAAGGCGCCGCCGGGCCGAGGACCTGGCGCCACTGGCTCGGGGTCGCGCTGCCGATCCTCGCCCTGCCGCTGCTCAAGATCCGTTTCCTGCTGCTCGCCGGCTCGCTCCTCATCCTCGCCTGGTGGCACTCGGGCCGGCGGCTGCGGCCGGCGGCGGCGCTCGGCGGCGCGCTCGCGCTGGTCGCGGCGGGGATGCTCCTCCACAACCAGCTCCGCTACGGCAACCCGCTCAAGATCCACCAGTGGGCGGAGCTCGAGCCCGGCCGCTACGCGGCGATCGAGTACGTCAAGGGCTTCGCGGGGCTCTTCTTCGACGGCGCGTTCGGCCTCTTCGCCTGCGCGCCGATCTGGCTGCTGCTGGTGCCGGCGGCGGCGCTGGCGTTGCGGCGCGGCAACCCGGTGGCGCTCGACCTCGCGGTCTTCGCGCTCCCCACCCTGTGGGTGGTCGCGCCGCGCAGCGAGTGGTACGGCGGCTGGTCGCCGCCGTTCCGCTACGCCCTGGTGGCGCTGCCGCTGCTCGCCCTGGCGCTGGTACCGCTGCTCGCGCGCCGCCGCGCCGGAGGGGCGCGGGAACGTCGCCCCGAAGGGGCGCAGGAACAACGCCGCCCCGAAGGGGCGCAGAAACCTCGCCCCGAAGGGGCGCAGGCACTCACCGCGGCGCTCGGCGCGGCGACCCTGGCGCTGACCCTGATCTGGGTGACCGTCCCGGGCTGGACCTACAGCTTCGCCGACGGCCGCGGCTGGCTCGCCGACCTCGCCGGCGAGCTGCTCGGCGCCGATTTCGCGCGCCTGATCCCGAGCTCGATCCGCACGCGGCCGGCGACCTGGCTCGTGCCGCTCGCCGCCGTCGTGCTCCTGCCGCTCCTCTGGTGGCGGCCGCGGCGGCTGCCCCGGGCGCCGGCCTGGGGGGCGGCCGCGCTCCTGCTCGCGGCCGGGGCCGCGGTCGCCGCCGCCG
>CAZNIX010000833.1:1202-1584 GCA_964573125.1 uncultured Thermoanaerobaculia bacterium | reverse complement strand
CGCGCGCACGACCCGCTTCCTCAACTGGCGCTACCACGACCGGCCGGGCCGCTACTACCGCTACTACCGGCTCGCCGCCGGCGGCGCGGAGGGGCTGGCGGTGTTCGCGTTCGTCGGCCGCGCGGCGTGGGCCGCCGAGCTGTGGCTGCCGCCGGCGGACGGTTGGTACGATGCGCTGGCGGCGGCCGCCGCCGACCTCGCCGCCGCCGGGCTCGAGACCTGGCGCTTCTGGCCGCCGCCCCCGCCGTGCGGGCTCGAGGCGACGCTTGCGCGCCTCGGTCTGGCGCCGGCGGCGGAGACTCACTTCATCGGCTGCCGGGGCGCGCCCGGCGGCCCCGACCCGGTGACGGCGGCGGCCGGCTTCTACTACGCGATGGGCGAC
>CAZNIX010000833.1:0-1192 GCA_964573125.1 uncultured Thermoanaerobaculia bacterium | reverse complement strand
GCCGGCGGCCGAGCCCGCGGCGCCCCCGAACCTGATCCTGATCGTGATCGACACCCTGCGCGCCGACCACGCCACCCCCTACGGCTACGGCCGGGAGACCACGCCCGAGATCCAGCGCCTGGTCGCCGACCGCGGCGCGGTGGTCGAGACCGCCTACGCCCAGGCGCCCTGGACCCTCCCCTCGGCCGCCTCCTACCTGACCGGGCGCTGGCCGGGGGACCTCCTCGCCGGCGGCGGCATGGCCTCCTACGGCATCCCCGCGGGCGTGACCGGCCTGCCCGAGGCGCTCGCGGCGCGCGGCTACGCGACCGGCGGCTTCATCGCCAACCCGACGCTCCACGCCGGCAACGGCTTCGCGCGCGGCTTCGACGAGTTCTACTCGCCGCCGGCGGTCGGCGCCTCGATGCTGCTCCACGCCGACGAGCTGACGCGGCGGGCGGTCCCCTGGCTGGTCGCGAACCAGCGCCGGCGGTTCTTCCTCTACGCGCACTTCCTCGACCCGCACGACCCCTACGACAACCCGGACGCGGCGGGCGGGATCTCGCCCTTCGAGGGCGGCTACGCGGGGACGATCTCGGGGCGCGACGTCCACGCGCTCCACGCCGGCCAGAAGGCGCTCGCCGACCCGGCGGCCGACGTCGCCCACCTGACCGCGCTCTACGACAGCGAGATCCGCTACGCCGACCGCCACGTCGGCCGGCTGCTCGAAGCGCTCGACCCCGAGGTGCTCGCGAACACCCTGGTCGTCGTCACCTCCGACCACGGCGAGGAGCTGCACGAGCGCGGCGGCTGGAAGCACGGCCAGACGCTCTACGAGGAGCAGATCCGGGTGCCGCTGATCGTGCGCTGGGACGGCCGGATCCCGGCCGGGAGCCGGCTCGCCGGCACCGCGATGCTGATCGACCTCGTGCCGACGCTGCTCGCGGCGGCGGGCGCCGGCGGCGCCGAGCCCAGTACCTCTACGGCGTGCAGTTCGGCCAGGGGCAGGCTGCTCGCGGCGGCGGGCGCCGGCGGCGCCGAGCCCGCATCGGCAGCGGGCGTGCCGCCTGGAAGCCACGTGCCGGTGGTGGCGTCGGGGGCGGCCGCGGCGGACGCCGGCGGCACTCCGCCCAAGGCGGCGGGCAAGCCGCCCGAGGACTCCGCACGGACTTCAGGGGGCGGCGCTCCCGCGCCCGTGCGCCCCACGGAGCTG
>CAZNIX010000832.1:0-1588 GCA_964573125.1 uncultured Thermoanaerobaculia bacterium | reverse complement strand
GGTCGAGCCAGGCGCCGGAGCCGAGCCGGCCGCCGGGGCCGAGCCGGCCGCCGCAGCCGCCGGGAGCGCGCCGCGCGGCCCGATGCGGCTGGTCGTCTTCGGCGACTCCAACTTCGCCAGCGACCAGCTCCTCGGCGCCAGCCAGGCCAACGTCGTGCTCCTGATCGACACCCTCAACTGGCTGGTCGAGCGCGAGTCGCTGCTCGGCATCCCGCCCAAGGAGCCCGAGCGGGTGCGGCTGACGCTGACCCAGACGCAGATGGCGTGGATCTACGCGCTCGCCTTGCTGATCCTGCCGGGCCTGGCGGTGATCCTCGGCGTCGTCGTCTGGTTCCGCCGCCGGAGGTAGGGGCGTGAAGCCGCGCACGCTGCTGGTCCTGCTCGTCCTGGTCGCCGGCCTCGGTGCCTTCATCTGGTTCTACGAGCGCGAGCTGCCCGGGAGCGAGGAGCGCGCCGAGCAGGCGAAGCGCCTGTTCCGCGGCCTCGAGGCCGACGAGGTGACCGCGCTGGTCGTCGAGGCCGGCGGCGAGCGCGTGCGCCTCGAGCGGGTGCCCGCGCCGGCGGAGGACGGGGGCGCGGAGGACGGGGAGGACGGCGAGGACGCGCCCGGCGAGGACGCCGCCGAGCCGTCGCCGCTCCCCGAGCCCGAGCCCGAATGGCGGATCGCCGAGCCGGCGGCGCTCGCCGGCGCGCGCGCCGACCGCTTCGCCGTCGACCGCCTGCTCGACGCCCTGACCGCGCTCGAGAAGAGCCGCACGCTCGACGACGCCGACCGCGCCGAGGCCGGCCTCGACGAGCCCCGCGCCCGGGTGACCATCGTGCGCGCGGAGGGCGCGGAGACCACGCTCGAAATCGGCGCCGAGGTGCCGGCCTCGACCTCGACGCTGGCCGCGCTCGCCGGCGCGCCGGAGGTCTACGTGGTCGGCGGCGGCATCGTCCACGACCTCGACCGCCCGCCGGGCGACTGGCGGGACCGCGACGTCGTCGCCGTCCGCCGCGACCAGATCGAGCGCCTGACGATCGCCCCGTCGGGCGGCGAGCCGATCGTGCTCGCGCGCCGCGGCGGCGAGGAGTACTGGCTCGACGAGCCGCTGGTCGACCGCGCCGACGGCGCCGCGGTCGACCAGCTCGTAACCGACCTCACCGCGCTGCGCGCGCGGGAGTTCGTCGACGCGCCGGGCGCGGACCTCGCCGTTTACGGCCTGGACGCGCCGCGCGGCACGATCGAGCTCGCCGCCGGCGGCGCGCCCTTCCGGCTCGAGATCGGCGGCGAGGCCGCGGGCATGGGCTGGTACGGGCGCGCCGGCGGCCAGCTCTTCGCCGCCGACGGCCAGCTCCCCGAGGCGCTGGCGAAGCGGCCCGCGGACTGGCAGTCGCGCTCGCTCTCCGCCCGCCGCCTCTACCAGATCGACCGCGTGACCGTCGAGGAGGCGGGCCAGGATGCGGCCGGCGAGCCGCTGGTCCTCGAGCGCGAAGGCGCCGACTGGAAGCGCGGCGGCGCGGCGATCCCCTACACCCCGGTCAGCGACTTCCTGTTCGCGCTCACCGACGCCCGCGCCGAGCGCCTCGCCCGCCGCGACGCCGCGCG
>CAZNIX010000831.1:0-1594 GCA_964573125.1 uncultured Thermoanaerobaculia bacterium | reverse complement strand
CGAGCCCGCCGCCGCGGAGCCGGCGGTGCCGCCGCTCGCGCCCGCCGGCGCCGGCGTCGCCGGCCGGCTGGTCTGGGCGCTGCCCGCGGGGTGGACCGAAGTGCCCCCGGCGAGTCCGATGCGCATGGCCCAGGCCTCGATCCCGGGCGCCGGCGGGCCGGCCGAGCTGGTGCTCTTCCACTTCGGCCCCGGGGGCGGCGGCGGGGTCGAGGCCAACATCGAGCGCTGGATCGGCCAGGTCGAGCTCGAGGGCGAGCCCGAGCGCGGCGTCTTCGCCGCCGGCGACGGCGGCCTGCGCGTGACCTGGGTCGACGCCGCCGGCACGCTCCAGCCCTCGGGGATGGGGATGGGGCCGGCCGAGCCGCAGCCCGGCTCGCGCCTGCTCGGCGCGGTCGTCGAAGGCCCGGGCGGGCCGTGGTTCTTCAAGGCCACCGGCCCGGCCGCGACACTCGCCGCGGCGCGCGCCGACTTCCTCGCCATGTTGCGCGCCGCGCGCGTGGAGTAGGCCGGCTCAGGCCTGCCGCGCGAGCCGCAGCCGCCCGCCGCTCCAGCCGGGGAACAGCGCGCGGTCGTCGGCGATCCCGAGGTGGGCGCCGGCGACGCCGGCGAAGACCGCCCGGAAGTCGGTGGTCACCGGCAGGTCGCGCCCCTCGTAGAGCTGGTCGCGGTCGAGGCCGGGCAGCGCGCCGTGGACCTTGCCGCCGTCGACCCCGGCGCCGAGCACGAACAGGCACGAGCCGTGGCCGTGGTCGGTGCCGCCCGAGCCGTTCTCGGCCACCGTACGCCCGAACTCGGTCATCGTCATCACTACCACCTCGTCGCGGCGCTCGCCGAGGTCGGTCCAGAGCGCGGCGATCGCCCCGGCGAGGTCGCGCGCGCGGCGGGCGAACGTGCCGTCGCCCGCGCCCTGGGCGACGTGGGTGTCCCAGCCGCCGCTCTCCGCGAACGCCACTTCGAGCCCGACGTCGGCCTTGATCAGCGCCGCGACCCGGCGCAGGGCGTCGCCGAGCGGGCTGCGCGGGTAGTCGGCGCCCGCGGCCGGGCGATAGCCGGCGACGCCGGCGGCGGAGAGCGCCTCGATCGCCTCGAACGCGTCGCGCCCGGTGCCGCGCAGCAGCTCCTGCGAGGTCTCCTCGTAGAGCGCCTCGAAGCCGGCGCCGGCGGCCGCGCCGGCCGCGGCGCCGCCGGGGGCCCGCACCGCGAACTCGGCGAGGTCGGAGACCGCGACCGCCGGCTCCTCGCCGTAGAGCGAGCGCGGGAGCTGGGGCGCCATCGCCACCGCCCGGAACGGCGTCGGCTCGTGGCCGAGCAGGCCCGCGACCCGGTTGAGCCAGCCCGAGGCCGTCCCCTTGCGCCCGGGCGTGCCGGTCTCCATGTAGTCCTGGGCGTCGAAGTGCGAGCGCGTCGGGTCGGGCGAGCCGACCGCGTGGACCACCGCGAGCAGCCCCTGGCGGTAGAGCGGCTCGAGCGCGCCGAGCGCCGGGTGGAGGCCGAAGCGGCCGTCGAGGTCGATCGGCGCCGCGGCGCCGGCCGCGCGCCCGGCGGGGAGCGCGAGCCGCGGCCGGAGCTGCGCGAGCGCCGGGTCGCCAAGGAG
>CAZNIX010000830.1:0-1595 GCA_964573125.1 uncultured Thermoanaerobaculia bacterium | reverse complement strand
CGACGGCGCCGGCCGGACCGCCGGTCAGCGGCAGGACGACCGCGAGCGCCGGCCGCTCGGCGCGCGGCAGGCGCAGCGGAGGGAGCGCTTCGAGCTCCGCGGCTGCGGCCGGCTCCGGCCCCGGGAGGGCGGGGCCGGAAGGCGCCGGCCGGGCCCGCCGGGCGCTCCCGGAGAGGCGGCGGCCCACGAAGCGGAGCAGGCCGCGCGGGCCGAGGTCGAAGCACTCCGCGCGCCGGTCGAAGAAAAGCACGGGCCGCCAGCAGAGGCTCAGGGCGAGGAGCTTGAACCGGCGGTAGCCGCGCTCGCCGGTGAGGAGGACGACGACCCGGTCGTAGCGCCCGGCGGCCGCCTGCCGGTAGAGCTCTCGGTAGAACCGCCCGTCGCGCCGCGCGAGCAGGACCTCGGTGCGCTCCGGCAGCAGCGCCGCGGGGGGCATCAGCCCGGCGTCGTGGGTGAGGTAGGTGATCGCGGGCGCGCCGGGCTCGCGCTCGCCGAGGCGCTCGAGGGCGCGGGCGGCGGACGCCGGGCAGCCGCTCTGGATGAACAGCAGCCGGCGCCCCCCGACGGGCGCGGCCTCGCCCGGTCCGGGGTCGGCCCCTCGCTCCTCCCGCGCCGCCCGCTCGGCGCTCGGCGCCGCGGCGATCACCGCGGCGCCACGGTCTTCCGCAGCCACAAGCTCCCACCTCCGCAATCGATTCCGAAGGTCCGCCGCACCAGCTCGGGGAAGGCCCGGGTGGCGTAGGCGCTACCGAACAGAATCTCTAATCCATACGAATATGATAACAGAGCTTCCACCAGGTACAGCTCGTTCCAGCTTCGCTGCTCGCCGAGCACCCACTCCCGCGGGTAGTCCTCGGGCAGGAAGATGTCGTGGACGTGGAGGACGACCCCCTGCCGCAGCGCGGGGAGGACGCGGAAGTAGAGGGCGTTGACGTCGCTCCCGGTCTTGGCGACGTGGGAGGAGTCGATGAACAGGACGTCCCCGGGCTCGAGCCGCTCGAACGCGGCGAGCGGCACGTCCTGGACTTGCTCGGTGATCAGCCCGGCCAGCCCCGGGACCCCCGCGTGCAGAAACGGCGGCGGATAGGGCTCGATGCAGACGATCTCGGCCGCGCCGTCGAGGAAGCGGCGGTTGACGTCCGCCGCCAGCAGCGAGCTGAACCCGCTGCCGACCTCGATCACCCGCCGCGGGCGCAGATGCCGCAGCAGGCAGAACCACATGCGGGCGTCGAGGCCCTCGAACTTGCCGTTGCGCTCGAAAAAGCCGCCGCCCCGCGCGGGATCGGGCGCGAGCTCCGGGTAGTCGAAATCGCCGGCGTAGCGCGCGACCAGCGCGAGCAGCTCGCGCTGGGCCTCGGCGCGGTAGTCGACCGCCGGGTTCTCGACCGCCGGCTCCGGCCAGATCGCGCCGGCCTGCGCGCGGACCTCGGCAGGGTCGACGACCGGCGAGTAGAAGTGCCCGTCGGGAAACGCGGGCCTCGGCGCTTCGGGCGCGCTCGGGGACCCGCCGTCGGTCGCGGCGGGCGGCGGCTCCGGCGCGGCGAGGCGCCCGGGCTTGGCCTCCGGCGCGGTCCCCGCGCCCGCCTCCGCCTCCA
>CAZNIX010000829.1:0-1605 GCA_964573125.1 uncultured Thermoanaerobaculia bacterium | reverse complement strand
GGCGCGTCTCGTCCTCGCTCAGCGTGAAGCGCTCGGTGATCACGGCCGCCTCGCCGCGCGAGCAAGAGCTGCACCTGGTCATCCTCTTCGACAACCTCCACGCCACGCCCGGCGAGCGGGTGCGCGCGGCGAACGACCTGGCGGCGTCGTTCGAGCGCGGGCTGGGTCCCCACGCGCGCGCGGCGGTCGCCTACTACGACGGCGGGATCAAGGTCCGCGCGCCGTTCACCGCCGACGGCGCGGCGGTGGCGGCGGCGATCCGGGAGCTGGGGTCGGCGCAGGTGGGATACCGCGACGATTTCGACCGGCGCAACCTCCTGCGCGAGATCGACCAGGTGTCGCTCGGCGACAACACCGCCGGCCAGGAGGCGCGGAGTCTCCTCGGCTCGATCGAGATCCTCGCCGAGCAGCAGGCCGCCGACGTCCGGCGGACGCTCGCCGCGCTCGGCGCGAAGGTCGACTCGCTCGCCGGCCTCCCGGGCCGCAAGGCGCTGCTCTACGTCACCAGCGGACTCGATCTCGAGCCGGGTCAGGCGCTGTTCGCGGCCTGGTACAACAAGTTCGGCCAGCTCGCCGAGGCCCCGCGCGCGTTCAACCTCCGGCGCGCGGAGGGCGCGCGCGCCGACGACCTCGGCGCCAGCCTGCGCGAGCTGACCCGCCGCGCCAACGCCGGCCGGGTCGCGCTCTACGCGATCGGCACCGCCGGCGCCGGCGCGAGCCACGCGGTCGCGGCCGAGGACGGCGGCTTCGACGCCGGGGCGCTCGACGCGCCGGGCGCCGGCCGCACCTACGACGTCGCGATCGACGCGCTGTTCCGCGCCAACCTCGGCTCCGGCCTCGAGTTGATGGCGGCGGTCACGGGCGGCGACGCGCTCACCGGCTCGGGCAACTACGAACTGATCGCGGACCGCGTCCGGCAGGACGCCGGCTACCGCTACTCGCTCGGCTTCCGGGCGCCGGACGGCGAGCCCGGCACGAGCTACAAGGTCGAGGTCAGAGTGCCCGGCCGCGACGCACGCCTGCGCTACCGGCGGGAGTTCGTCAGCGCCACCCCGGCCCAGCGCGCCTCCGAGCGCACGCTCGCCGCACTGTTCTGGGACGCCGCCGACAACCGCCTGGGGATCGCCGCCGATTTCGGCGCGCCCGAGCGGAGCAAGCAGGGCAAGGACCTCTACGTGCTGCCGATCTTGGTCAAGGTGCCGTTCGTCCACCTCGTGCTGCTGCCGGAGGCGCGCGGCCATCGCGGCCGGATCACGATCTTCATCGCCGCGGAGGACGGCGAGGGGCGGGTGTCGCCGGTCCAGCGAATCGAGGTGCCGATCCTGATCCCCGTCGAGCGCCGGGTCGAGATGCTGCGCGGCGTCGGCGGCGCCCGCGTCGCCCTGCTCGTCCGCCGCGGGCCGCACCGCCTGGCGATCGGCGTGCGCGACGAGCTCGGCGACGTGGTCTCGACCGTCCGCCTCGAGCACGACGTGATCGCGCCGGGCGACGGCCGGCGCGCCCGCACCGGGGGAGGTCGCGGATGAAGCTCCCGCTGCCCGCCGCGGCCGCGCTCGCCGCGCTGGCGATGGCCGTGCCGGGGGCGGCGCGGCAGGAGGAGCGCGC
>CAZNIX010000828.1:1127-1607 GCA_964573125.1 uncultured Thermoanaerobaculia bacterium | reverse complement strand
CCCGCCCCACCAGCTCCTCCGCCACCGCCAGCGCCGGGAACACATGCCCCCCGGTTCCCCCGCCCGCGAAGAGGACGCTTCCCGCCCCCGGCGTCGCGGCCGCCGCCTTCTCCAATCCCGCCGGCACTGCCGCCGAGCTAGCCGGGAGCGCCGTTTCGTGGGTCTCCCTCCCGGTGCCCGCCCCCCCCCCCCCCCCCTTTGCCGGCGCCCCCCGCCGCCGAGAGCCCCCAGTGTGCCCTGGGAGGGAGACCCACGGAACGGCCGGCGCCACAGCCCCGCCGTTCATCCGTGCTCCGACAGGTTGAGCAACACCCCGCACGCCGCGAGCGTCGCCACCAGCGACGAGCCGCCGTAGGAGATGAACGGCAAAGGAATCCCCTTCGTCGGCAGGAGCGCCACCGCCACACTCACATTGATCAACGCCTGCAACACCAACGTCGCCGTAATCCCCCAAGCCAGCTAGCGCCCCAACAGATCCGC
>CAZNIX010000828.1:0-1117 GCA_964573125.1 uncultured Thermoanaerobaculia bacterium | reverse complement strand
CCCGCCCGCACCCCCCGCCAGAGCACCAACCCAAACAACCCCAAGACCGCCAGCGCCCCGATCAGCCCCAGCTCCTCGGCGACGATCGCGTAGATGAAATCCGAGTGCGGATGAGGCAAGAAGTGCAGCTTCTGCACGCTCTCGCCCAAACCGCGCCCGAACACCCCGCCCGAGCCGACCGCGATCAGCGACTGCAGCGGCTGGTAGCCGCTCCCCAGCGGGTCGGACTCCGGGTCGAGGAACGCGAGCAGCCGCTCCCGGCGGTAAGGCGCCGCCAGCACCAGCGCCCACAGCACCGGCGGCACCAGGGCGGCCGAGGCGAGCAGCGGCCGCCAGCCCAGCCCGGCCAGAAACACCAGCGTGAAGCCGACCCCGAGCAGCAGCACCGTGGTGCCGAGATCCGGCTCGAGCAGCACCAGCCCGGCGGTCAGCCCGGTCGCCAGCGCGCACGGCAGCAGCAGCTCGGCCTGGTTGACCCGGTCGGGCTTGCGGTCGAGCTGGTAGGCGAGGAAGACGACCAGCGCCAGCTTCGCCGCCTCCGACGGCTGGAGCGACAGCCCGCCGACGAAAAACCACCGCCGGGTGCCGTTCATCGCCGGCTGGAAGAGCACCGCCGCGAGCGCGACCAACGACAAGCCCAGCAGGCCGTAGACCACCGCCGGCCGGCGGAGCTTGCGGTAGTCGAGGTGCATCAGGGCGAGCATCAGGCCGATTCCGAGCACCGCGGCCGCGGCCTGCTTGGCGAGGAACGGGTTGATCGCCACCTCGCGCTCGCGCGCCACCGCCGAGGAGGCCGAATAGACCATCACCAGGCCCAGGCCGAGGAGCAGCGCGATGGCGGTGAACAGCCACTTGTCAACCGCCTTCTTCTTGGCCATCGGGCCCTCCGGCCGCCCGGGCCGGGTCGAGAGTCGCCGCGACCAGCCGGCGGAACTCCTCGCCGCGGTGGGCGTAGTCGCGGAACTGGTCGAAGCTGGCGCAGGCCGGCGAGAGCAGCACGACGTCGCCCGGCTCGGCGCGCTCGAACGCGGCGGCGACCGCGCGCTCGAGCGTGCCCGCGCGCTCGATCGGCGCCGCGCCGGCGAGGCCGCGCGCGAAACCGGCGGCGGCCTCGCCG
>CAZNIX010000827.1:0-1607 GCA_964573125.1 uncultured Thermoanaerobaculia bacterium | reverse complement strand
CGCTCCGGCCGCCGCCGCGGCCGCGGGCGCGCTGCCCGCCGGCGTCCCGGCCGCCGCCGCGGCGGCGCAGGAGCTGATCGATGCCCCGACCCTGCAGGCGGTGGTGCGCTTCCTCGCCGACGACCTGCTCGAGGGGCGCGGCCCGGCGGAGCGCGGCGACGCGCTCACCCGGCTCTATCTCGCGACCACGATGGAGCTCCTCGGCCTCGAGCCGGGCGGTCCGGACGGCGGCTGGGAGCAGCGGTTCGAGGTCGTCGGCATCACCGCCGCGATGCCGCCGGCGTGGGAGTTCGCGGGCGCGGGCGGCACCCTCTCGCTCGCGCGCTCGGACGACT
This sequence comes from uncultured Thermoanaerobaculia bacterium, assembly GCA_964573125.1. Taxonomy (GTDB): domain Bacteria; phylum Acidobacteriota; class Thermoanaerobaculia; order Multivoradales; family JBCCEF01; genus CAVSQV01. Next base: position 1,272 of record CAZNIX010000827.1, on the reverse strand, counting down.
ACATCGCCGCCTCCGGCGTCCAGCGCGAGCGCGCCGCGATCGACGGCGCCGAGGTGGTGTTCGTCGGCTACGGCATCGAGGCGCCGGAGTACGGCTGGGACGATTTCAAGGGCGCCGACCTCCGCGGCAAGGTGCTCCTGATGCTCAACAACGACCCCGACTGGGACCCCGACCTCTTCGCCGGCGAGCGCCGGCTCTACTACGGGCGCTGGACCTACAAGTACGAGAGCGCGGCGCGCCAGGGCGCGGCGGGGGCGATCGTCGTCCATACCGTTCCCTCGGCCGGCTACCCCTGGCAGGTGGTCCAGACCTCGTGGACCGGCGAGCAGTTCGAGCTGCCGGCGGGCGACGAGCCGCGGATCGAGGTCGCGGCCTGGGCGACCGAGGACGCCGCCCGCCGCCTCGCGAGCCTCGGCGGGCAGGACCTCGCCGCGCTGACCGAGGCCGCGAAGCGGCGCGACTTCCGGCCGGTGCCGCTCGGCGTGACCACCTCGCTCGAGCTGCGCAACGAGCTGACCCGGGTCGAGACCGCGAACGTCGCCGGGCTCCTCCCGGGGAGCGACCCCGCGCTCGCGGACGAGGTGGTGATCTACACCGCGCACCACGACCACCTCGGCGTGGCGCCCGCGGGCGCCGACCCGGTCGCCGACCGCATCTACAACGGCGCGCTCGACAACGCCGCGGGCGTCGCCCAGGTGCTGGCGATCGCCAAGGCGATGACCGCGCTCCCCACGCCGCCGCGGCGGTCGGTGCTGTTCCTGTTCGTCGCCGCCGAGGAGCAGGGCCTGCTCGGCTCGGAGTACTACGCCGCCCACCCGACCTATCCGCCGGGCAAGATCGCCGCCAACCTCAACTACGACGGCGGCAACATCTGGGGCGCGACGCGCGACCTCACGCTGGTCGGCGACGGCAAGTCGAGCCTCGACGCGGTCGCCCAGGCGGTGGCGGCGGCGCAGGGGCGCGCGGTGGTCGGCGACCAGCACCCGGACAAGGGCTACTACTACCGCTCCGACCAGTTCAGCTTCGCCAAGATCGGCGTGCCCGCGCTCTACCCCGATACCGGCTCCGACTTCGTCGGCCGGCCCTCCGGCTGGGGCAAGGAGCGCGTCGAGGAGTGGACCGCCACCCACTACCACCAGCCGAGCGACGAGCTGGTCGCCGAGTGGGAGTTCGCCGGCATGGTTGACGACGCGCGCTTCGGCCTGCTCGCCGGCCTGCTCGTCACCGAGGCCGACGCCCTGCCGAGCTGGAACCCGGGCGACGAGTTCGAGG
>CAZNIX010000826.1:0-1616 GCA_964573125.1 uncultured Thermoanaerobaculia bacterium | reverse complement strand
GGCGGCGCGCTCGGCGCGCTCGAAGTGGGCGATCGCCGCGGCGACGAGCGGCAGCTCCGCGGGCTCGCCGGCGGGCGGCGGCGCGAGCGCGCCGGCGGCGAGCTTGCGGTCGAGCAGCTCGATGTCGAGGTTCCCGGCGCGCACGTCGGGGTCGGCGAGGAGCGCCCGGAACAGCGGCAGGTTGGTGCGGATCCCCTCGATCCGCAGCTCGCCGAGGGCGCGGCCGAGCCGGGCGAGCGCGCGCGGCCGGTCGGCGGCCCAGACGATCAGCTTGCCGAGCAGCGGGTCGTAGTCGACCGGCACCTCGGCGCCCTCGTAGACGCCGAAATCGTTGCGCACCCCGGGCCCCTCGGGCAGCCGCAAGAGGCGGATCCTCCCCGGCGACGGAGCGTAGCCGTGGTAGGGGTCCTCGGCATAGAGGCGGACCTCGATCGCGTGGCCGCGCGGGGTCACGCCCTCGAACTCCGGGCCGAGCGGCTCGCCGCGAGCGATGCGGATCTGCGCCGCGACCAGGTCGAGGCCGGTGACCATCTCGGTCACCGGGTGCTCGACCTGGAGCCGGGTGTTCATCTCGAGGAAGAAGAAGCGCCCGTCGCGGTCGAGCAGAAACTCGCAGGTGCCGGCGTTGACGTAGCCGACCGCGCGCGCCGCCGCCACCGCCGCCGCGCCCATCGCGGCGCGCAGCTCGGGGCCGACCGCCGGCGAGGGCGCCTCCTCGAGCACCTTCTGGTGGCGGCGCTGGAGCGAGCACTCGCGCTCGCCGAGCGAGACCGTCGTGCCGTGCTCGTCGGCGAGCACCTGGATCTCGACGTGGCGCGGCTCGACGATCAGTTTCTCGAGGTAGACCGCGCCGTCGCCGAAGCTCGCCTCGGCCTCCGAGCGCGCGCCGCGGAACGCCGCGGCGAGGTCTTGCGGGCGCGCGATCCGGCGCATCCCCTTGCCGCCGCCGCCGGCCGCCGCCTTGAGCATCACCGGGTAGCCGATCTCAGCCGCCGCGGCGCGCGCGGCGTCGAGGTCGGCGAGCGGCTCGACGCCGCCCGGCACCACCGGCACGCCGGCCGCGATCATCCGCCGCCGGCTCTCGGTCTTCGCGCCCATCGCCGCGATCGCCTCGGGCGAGGGGCCGATGAAGGTCACGCCGGCGTCGCGGCACCGGCGCGCGAAGTGCGCCTGCTCGGAGAGGAAGCCGTAGCCGGGGTGGATCGCGTCGGCGCCGATCGCGACCGCCAGCTCGACGATCGCCTCCGCGCGCAGGTAGCTCGCGCGCGACGGCGCCGGGCCGATCGGCCAGGCCTCGTCGCTGAGCAGCACCGGCAGCGCCGCGCGGTCGGCCTCGGAGTAGACCACCGCGCCGCGGATCCCCAGCTCGGCGCAGGCGCGCAGGACGCGCACCGCGATCTCGCCGCGGTTGGCGATCAGGACCTTGCGGATCGGCCGCGGCGGCGCGACAGCGGTCATCACCGGACGTTCGCGGCGGCGGCGCGCGCCGGGGTCGAGAGCGCCGGCGCCGGACGGTCGGGTTCGGAGTGCAGAGAGCCCATGAGCGGGAGCGCGATGTTACCAGCGACCGCGGGCGGCGCCGAGCGCGAGCGCGGCGAGCAGCGCGGCGCCGGCCG
>CAZNIX010000825.1:236-1624 GCA_964573125.1 uncultured Thermoanaerobaculia bacterium | reverse complement strand
GCTCTCGAAACTCCAGGGGCGTTGCTCGCGCCTGCTCTGCGCTGCGCGCGGGTGTCGACGACGCCTGCAGTCTCTGCTCGTGCTGCGCTTGCCTAGAGCTGCCGGGGAGGAGCGCCCACGCCCCGGACCTCCCTGCCTTGCCGAAGGGGGTGAGCTGCCGGGGAGGAGCGCCCACGCCCCGGACCTCTTGGTCCCGCGGGCTGAGGTAGTCTGCGAACGGCGTGCCGAGCGAGACCAGCAAGAAGCGGAGGGGGCGACGGATCGGCCTCGTCGCGAGCGCTCTCGCCGTCGTCCTCGGCGTGGCGATCGCGGCGTGGCTGGCGCGCAGAGAGGCGCCGCGGGTCATGGAAGCCGGGCCCGCGGCCGGCGCCCTCCCCCGCGGCCGGCACGACGTCTTCCTGATCACCGTCGACACGCTGCGCGCCGACCGGCTGCCGGCGTACGGCTACGCCGGGATCGAGGCGCCGGCGTTCGACGGGCTGGCGCGCGAGGGGGTGCGGTTCGCGAGCGCGGCGACGGCGGTGCCGTTCACGCTGCCGGCCCACAGCTCGATCATGACCGGCGTCTATCCGCCGCGGCACGGGGTGCGGGAGAACGTCGGCTACTCGCTCGATCCGGCGTTGCCCACGTTGGCCGAGGCGCTCGCCGGCGCCGGCTGGGCGACCGGCGGGTTCGTCAGCGCGTTCGTGCTCGACGGGCGCTGGGGGATCGGGCGGGGGTTCGAGACCTATCACGATGAGTTCGATCTGAAGGGGATGGAGCGCGCCGACCTCGGGTCGGTGCAGCGGGACGGGGCGGAGACGATCGCCGCTGCGCTCGCCTGGCTCGACGAGCAGGCCGAGAAGGGTGGGGCCGCGGGGCGCCCAACCGACCGGCCGCTCTTCCTCTGGCTCCATCTGTTCGAGCCCCACGACCCGTACACCCCGCCCGAGCCTTACCGCTCGCACTACCCCGGCCGCCCCTACGACGGCGAGGTCGCCTACGCCGACGCGCTCGTCGGCCGCTTCCGCGCGGCACTCGAGGAGCGCGGGCGGTGGGACGACGCCCTGGTGATCGTCACCGGCGACCACGGCGAGGGGCTGGGCGATCACGGCGAGGCGTTCCACGGCTTCTTCGTCTACGACTCGACGGTGCGCGTGCCGCTGATCGTGCGCCTGCCCGGCGGCGCCGGCGGCGGGCGGGTGGTCGACGCCGCGGTCAGCCACGTCGACCTGCTGCCGACCGTGCTCGACCTGGTCGGGGTCGCGCCGCCGGCGGGGGTGCACGGGCGGAGCCTGGCGCCGCTCCTCGCCGGCGCCGAGGACGCGGACGGCGCCGGGCGCGGCGGCGACGACGGCAGCGGCGGAGGCGGCGGCGCCGAGCGCGAGGTCTACTCGGAGTCGCTCTAC
>CAZNIX010000825.1:0-226 GCA_964573125.1 uncultured Thermoanaerobaculia bacterium | reverse complement strand
CTGCGCCGCGCCGTGGCCGGCGAGCGGCTGGCCGACGAGCCGGCCTACGCCGAGTCGCTCCACTCGCAGCTGCAGTACGGCTGGGCCCCGCTCCACGCGTGGCGGACGGCGAAGCACAAGCTGATCGCGGCGCCGCGGCCGGAGCTTTACGACCTCGCGCGCGATCCCGGCGAGGAGCGCGACCTGACCGCCGAGCGGCGGCCGGAGGCGCGCGAGCTGCTCCGGC
>CAZNIX010000824.1:0-1626 GCA_964573125.1 uncultured Thermoanaerobaculia bacterium | reverse complement strand
GGCGCGGGCGAGGAGACCGCGGCGGCGCCGCCGGAAGCCGCCGCGCCCGCCCCGCCCGCGCCGCCGGTCGCGGTCGACGGCGACTACCTGCCGGCCGAGATCGCGACCATCGGCTGGGACGCGCTCGCGCAGTCGCCGATCGTGCTGCTGCGCGACGTCTCCTCCGGGCGGGTGGTGCCGATCTGGGTCGGGCTCGCCGAGGCGCAGTCGATCGCCGCCGCGCTCCACGAGGTCGAGTTCCCGCGGCCGATGACCCACGACCTGATGGCCAACCTCCTGACCCGGCTCGACGCCCGGATGGAGGAGCTGCTGATCCACGCCCTGATCGACAACACCTACTACGCGCTGATCCGGCTGCGGGTGCCCGGGCGCGAGGAGCCCCTGCTGGTCGACACCCGGCCGAGCGACGGCATGGCGCTCGCGCTGCGCACCGGCGCCTCGATCCGCATGGCGCGCCAGATCGTCGAGGATTCCCCCGATTTCGAGTTCCTGGCGCCCGAGGGCGAGGCGCAGGTGGTGCGCGCGCTCGGTCTGACCCTGGTCGCGCCCACCGAGGAGCTGCGCGAGCGCTTCGGCCTGCCCGACCGGCCGGGGCTGGTCGTCACCCGCGCGGTCGGCGAGGCCGAGGCGAAGGGGCTGCGGCGGGGCGACCTCGTCGTCTCGGCGGGCGGCCGGGTCCCCGAGCAGCCGGTCGAGTTCCTCGACATCCTGCGCGCGGCGCCGGCCGACCGGCCGCTCGCGGTGGTCTACTGGCGCGACGGCGCCGAGCACACCGCCGAGCTGGACCCGACCGCCGACGAGACCGTGCCGAAGCCGCCGCCGCGGGTGGTTTGAGCGCGCCGGCGCGCCTGGGCGGCCGGGCGGCCCTGGCGATCGCGGTCGCCGCGGCGGCGGCGCTCGGCGTCTGGACCCGGCTCGCGCCCGCCCGTCTGCCCGCCGACGCTGCCCCGTTCTACCGCACCGCCGCCGGCGAGCCGCTCCCCTACACCCACGACGGCTTCTACCACCTGCGCCTGGCGCGCGAGCTGGCCGAAGCCGGCCGCCGCGGCGAGCGGCGGGAGGACGGCCGCGCCTGGGACGGCCGGAGCTTCGCCCCCGCCGGCCGGCCGGTGCACGCGAGCCTGCTCCAGGATCTCGAGGTCTGGGCGTGGCGGCTCTGGCCGGGCGAGGTCTCGCTCGCCGCGGTCGCGTTCTACCTGCCGGCGGCGCTCTCGGCGCTCCTCGTCGCGCTCGCGTTCTGGATCGGCCGCCGGCTCGCCGGCGCCGCCGCCGGGCTCGCCGCGGCGCTCTTCGCCGCGGTGCACCCGGAGCTGGTCTCGCACACCCACGCCGGGATGGCCGACACGACCGTGCTCGCGCTCGTCCTCCACGCGCTCGCGGCGGGCGCGGGACTCGGCCTGGCGCGGGCGCTCTCGCGGATCGTCGGTGGCGGGATCGGCGGGCGTGACCCCGCGGCGGGGGCGGACGTCGAGGACATCGGCTACGCGCACCGCCGGGGCGGCCTGCTGCTGGTGGTCGCGCTCGTGCTCGCCGCCGCCACCTGGGCGGGATGGCCGATGGCGGCGGCGGCCGCGGGCGCGCCGGTCGCCGTCGTCCTCTCGACGGCGCTCTGGCGGGGCGCGCGCA
>CAZNIX010000823.1:0-1630 GCA_964573125.1 uncultured Thermoanaerobaculia bacterium | reverse complement strand
CACGCCGCGAGCGGCAGCGTGCAGTCGCCGCCGAACGCGGCGACCACCGCGCGCTCGGCGGCGGCGGCGCGGGCGGTCGGGGGATGGTCGAGGGCGCGGCAGAGGGCCTCGGCGGGGGAGCCGGCGCGGACCTCGAGCGCGAGCGTGCCCTGGCCGGGGGCGGGGAGGATGACCGCCGGGTCGAGCGGGTGGACCGGCTCGGCGATGACGCCCAGGCGGGCGAGGCCGGCGAGGGCGAGGATCGCGCCGCCGGGCCGGCGCTCCTCCTCTTCGAGCCGGTGCCGCTTGGCGAGCCGGGTGTCGACGTTGCCGCGCACCGGCCGCACCTCGAGGTCGGGGCGGAGCGCGAGGAGCTGGGCGCGGCGGCGGAGCGAGCCGGTGAGCACGACTGCTCCGGCGGGCAGCGTCTCGAGGCTCGACGCCGCGGCGCTGACCAGGGCGTCGCGCGGGTCGGCGCGCTCGGGGAAGGCGGCGAGGACCAGCCCCGGCGGGAGCGCTACCGGCAGGTCCTTGAGGCTGTGCACCGCGAGGTCGAGATCGCCGGCGAGCAGTCCCGCCTCCAGCTCGGCGGTGAAGAGGCCCTTGCCGCCGGCCGCGGCGAGGTCGCCCGGCGTGCGGTCGCCCCGGGTCGTGATCGGCACCAGCTCGACCTCGACCCCCGCCGCCCGCGCCAGCCGCTCCGCGACCCAGCGCGACTGCGCCAGGGCGAGCGCGCTCCGGCGCGTGCCCAGTCGGAGCTTCACGCCGGCGCCCTCTACCCCTCGTCGTCGTCGAGCCGGAACAGCTCGCGGACGAGGTCGAGCCGTGGCAGGTCCTCGCCCCCCTCCTTGCCGCGTAGCCGCGCGCTCGGGTGGTGGAGGATCTTGCGCACCAGGGCGCGGGTGAGCCGGTCGACGGCGTCGTGGCTCTCGGGCGGCAGCTCGGCGAGCGCGCGCGCCAGCTCCTCGGCGCGGATGCGTTCGGCCTGCTTCTGCAGGCGGGCGACCAGCGGCTCGGCCTCGAGCGTCCGGTACCACGCGCGGAAGCGGGAGAGCTCCCTCTCGACCAGCTCCTCGACCGCCGGCACCTCCTCGCGCCGGTTGCGCAGGTTGCGGTCGATCAGCGCCTCGAGCGAGTCCAGGCTGTGCAGGAACACGGTGTCCAGGCGCGCCGCCTCGGGCTCGACGTTGCGCGGCACGCCGAGGTCGACCATCAAGAGCGGCCGCCCGGGCCGGCGGCCGGCGGTCTCGCGCAGGGCGGCGGCGGTGAGCACGGGCTCGGGAGCGGAGGTGGTGGCGATGACGACGTCGGCCGCCGCCACCGCCGGCAGCAGGTCGCCCCAGGCGACCTCGGCCAGCTCGGGCAGCTCGTCGCGCAGCGCGCGGGTGCGCTCGGGCGTGCGGTTGGCGAGCTTGACCTCGAGCGCGCCGCGGTCGAGCAACGCGCGGGCGGTCAGGCGCGCGGTCTCGCCGGCGCCGAGGATCAGCACCCGGGTGCGGTCGAGGGCGGTGAAGATGTTGCGCGCCAGCTCGACCACGGCGTAGCCGAGCGACACCGCGCCGGCGGCGATCGCGGTCTCGGCGCGCGCCCGCGCGCCGGCGGCGGCGGCGCCGGCGGGGCGCCGCCGGGGCCCCCCCCCGGGGGGGCCGCC
>CAZNIX010000822.1:0-1636 GCA_964573125.1 uncultured Thermoanaerobaculia bacterium | reverse complement strand
TTCGGTGATCGCCGGGGCGTTGGCGGTGCGCGTCGGCGCGGGCGCCTCCTCGGCTTCCCGCTTCGGCCAGCGCTTCGAGACGTCGAGGTAGATCACCGCCAGCATCAGGACGACGATGATCACGAACCCGAACTGGCTGATCAGCTCCTTGATCCGCATCGACAGGTCGCGCCGCATCACGCCCTCGACCGCGAGGATCAGGATCTGGCCGCCGTCGAGCACCGGGATCGGCAGCAGGTTGACGATCGCGATCGAGATGCTGATGAAGCCCATCAGGTGGATCAGGTACTTGAAGCCGGTGCGCGCGGCGGCGCCGCTCTGGGCGGCGATCTCGATCGGGCCGGAGAGCACGCCCCGGGGCGACAGCTCGCCGCGGATCAGCTTGCCCAGGACCTGGAAGGTCTGCTCGACGATCTGGACGTTGTAGCGCACGCTCTGGACCACCGCCTCGAGCGGGCCGTAGCGCTGGTAGAAGCCGAGCAGCACCCCGATGCGCGTCCTGCCGTCCGCCTCGACCGGCGTCACCGCGATCTCCAGCCGCTGGCCCCCGCGCTTGACCCCGAGCACGACCTCCTCGCCGCCGCGCCGGCCCTGGATGTACTCGATGAACTCGAGCGTGCTGGTCACCGGGCGGCCGTCGACGAAGCGGAGCTGATCGTTGACCCGCAGGCCGGCCTCGCGCGCGGGGCTCGGTTCGTCGAAGCGGATGACGCTGGGCAGGGTCTCGGGATAGAGACCGGCGAAGTCGCCGAGCCGGTACTCGGGGTGCACCGCCGGGGTGACCGAGGCCTCGAAGCTCTCCTCGCCGCGTGCGACGGTCAGCCGCACCGGCCGGCCGGGCGAGGTCATCAGCGCGAACGAGACCTCGGGCCAGCTTCCGACCTCCTCGCCGCCGACCGCGAGCACGCGGTCGCCGGGGCGGAGCCCGGCGGCCTCGCCCGAGGAGCCGGCGGCGACCTCGCCGACGACCGGCGGCACGTCGGGGAGGTCGGAGACCTCGGTGCCGACCATGAACACGCCGGCGATCAGCGCCACCGCGAGCACCACGTTCATCGCCGGCCCCGCGAGGTAGACCAGCACGCGCTGCCAGCGCGGCTTGCTCAGGAACTCGCGCGGGTCGCCCGCCGCCTCGTCGGGCAGCTCGCCGCCGAGCTTGACGTAGCCGCCGAGCGGCACCGCCGAGATCCGGTAGTCGGTCTCGCCGCGGCGGATGCCGCCCAGGCGCGGCCCGAAGCCGAGCGAGAAGGTCTCGACCCGGACATCGAACAGCTTGGCCACCAGCAGGTGCCCCAGCTCGTGGACGAAGATGATCACCCCGAGCGCGAAGCCGGTGGCGAGGATGGTGGTGAGCAGCTCGTTCATGACGCCGTTCCCGGGCCGGCCCGCGCCGGCGAGAAAGGCGATTCTATAGCGGCCTGTCGGTTCGCGGCGAAGCGGACCTAGCTTCGCTCGGCTGGCCAACTCCGACCGAACGAGTCAAGTTTGGCCGGAGTTGGCCAGGCCTGCCACCCTTGTGGCACGCGAGCTCGGCGAGCGTGCCGCTAGCTTCGCTCGGCTGGCCAACTCCGACCGAACGAGTCCAGTTTGGCCGGAGTTGGCCAGGCCTGCCACCCTTGTGGCACGCGAGCTCGGCGAG
>CAZNIX010000821.1:0-1644 GCA_964573125.1 uncultured Thermoanaerobaculia bacterium | reverse complement strand
GACCGGGCCACCGCAGGTCCGGCGGCCGGCGCGGCCGGCGCGACCGGCCCGCGCTTCTGGCCGGCGCTCGCGGTCGCCGCCGGGCTCTGCCTCGCGGTCTCCTTCGGGCCCTCGATCAAGCTCAATGACGTCCGCGCGGCGACCTACAAGGAGCGCTTCGACTACTTCGACTACTTCATGCCCCGGGAGAGCGCGACGCTGACGCTGCCGACCGAGAAGTTGTTCGTCACCCTGCCCGGGCTCCGGCACATGCGGGTCCCCTACCGCTGGATCGTGATCCCGAAGCTGGTCCTGCTGCTCGGCTTCGCCTGGGTCGCGAGCCGGGTCTACGAGCGGCGGCGCGCGCTCGGGCTGGCGCTGGTCGCGCTGGCGCTGGTCGAGCACTTCCCCGACCTCCCCGACCGCGACCGTTCCGCCGCCCAGAGGTATGAGGAGTACGAGGCGTTCAACCGCGAGGTGCTCGCCGAGATGGAGCGCTTCCTGGTCCCCGGCGAGCGCGTCTACTTCCTGTCGTCGGCCAACGACTACCTGGTCAACTACCTGACGCCGCGGCTCGACATCCTGAGCTACAACGTCGGCGGCGACAAGAACGCGGCGCTCGCCGAGCAGCGCTGGCCGGCGAGCGTGCTCAAGCTCCGGCGCGGGCTCCCCTACTTCCCGCGGCTCGCGCCGCCGGTCACCCGGGCGCTGGTGGCGGGCGACGTCGACGCGATCGCGATCCCGTATTTCGACCTGCGCTGGCACGCCTACGAGTGGCCGCCGAGCGAGCGCGAGCGGCGGGAGCGCCGCCGTCCGGTCGCGACCGAGTTCGACCCGCCGCCGCCGCCGCTGCGGCTCGCCGAGTCGTGGTGGTTCGCCGTGCTCAGCCTCGACGGCGAGCGGCCGCGGGACGGGATCGGCGGCGCTTTGGTCGCCGATCCCAACCCGATCGTCGTCTGCGACGGGTCGTCGTTCGGGCGCACGACGCTGAGCTGGAAGGTGACCAACGCCGAGACGGTCGAGATCCGGATCGGCGCGCCCGACGGCAAGCTCTTCGCGCAGGGCGGCGCCGAGGGTGTCGCCCCGACCGGCCCCTGGGTCCAGGACGGCATGGAGTTCTACCTCCAGGACCTGACCCAGGGGCGGCCGCAGACCCCGGAGCGCACGCTCGCGCGCCTGACCGTGCGGCTCTCCCGCGACTGCCCCGAGCCCTGACCACCGGAGCGGTCCCGCCGGTGGGCCGGCCCCGGCTCACCGGCGCTCGCGCGGCTCGGGAGGCGTCGGGTCCGGCGCCGGGCCGGCCGCCGCCCGCGGCCTTCCCCCGAGCAGGAAGACCGCCCCCGGGAGCGCGGTGGCGACCAGGAAGATCAGGTGGAGCAACGCCAGGCCGGCCGCCTGCTCCTCGGCGAGGCCGAGGCGGGTGAAGAAGACCACCAGGTTGGCCTCGCGCACGCCCAGCCCGTTGAGCGTCAGCGGCAGCGCGCTGACCACGGTGTGGAGCGGCAGGAAGACCAGGACGTCGACCCAGGAGAGCCCCAGGCCGAGGCCGGCCGCGAGCAGCACCAGGATCACCGCCACGCACAGCTTCATCGCGGCCGAGAGCGCGAGCACCGCGGCGAGCGCGCGCGGCGCGGCGACGAACGCGCGCACGGCGCCGGCGCCCGC
>CAZNIX010000820.1:0-1645 GCA_964573125.1 uncultured Thermoanaerobaculia bacterium | reverse complement strand
GAGACCGTCGCCGCGGCGCGCCTGCGCCGCCTGCTCGAAACCGGCGAGGCCGCAGGCGCGACGCTCGCGGTCGCCGCCACCCGCGAGGCCGACGGCGCCGGACCGGCAGTGACGGTCCGCCTGGTGCCGCCGGCGGCGGGCGCGCTCGCCGATCCCGACTACCAGCCGGTGCTGCGGGTCAGCCTCGCCGCCCTGGGGCCGGACGGCGAGGTCGCCCTCCGCCACCGCTCGCCCGAATCCGCTGCGTTCACCGCCGGCGAGCCCTGGACCTTCCGCTTCGCTACGGACGCCGTTCCCCCCGGCCACGAGCCGGCCGCGGTGCTGGTCGAGGACCTCGCCAGCGGCCTCTGGGGCGTCGCGGTGGTGGGCGTCATCGAAGTCCTTCAGGCACCTGGCGCGCCAGCAGCCTGAGCCGGATCGAATGCCGCCCCGTTCAGTGGACGTACCCTCACCAGTCGCGATAAGAGGAGCCGTCCCGAGGACGTCCTTGCCCGCCTGCACGCCCATGGCGCTGAACTCGTCGGCGAGCCGGAGCATTAACGTCCCCTGGTCATCGCGTGGTCGGATGGAGCGGCGGTGTGGCCGTACTCAGGCAGAATCGGGCATATCGCGAAAAGGTCTAGACAAGGGAAGCCGATCGTCCGTAGACTGCTTACAGACAACCCCGGTGGGCGGGCCGCCAGCCGCCGCCGGTCCAAGGAGGTCGGAATGGGCCTGCACGTGACCTGCGGATGGCGGCTGGTGGTGACGTTCGCCCTCGGCCTCGCCGCGCTCGGAGACGGTTCGGCGGCGGCCGACGCCACCCAGCCGACGCTGGACTTCGAGGCGCAGCGGGTCGTCCTCGGAGGGCTCACCCCCTCCGGCAACGTCGCCTGGTACTCGATCTCGCGCGAGCCGCAGGGCTACTCGACGCTGATCGCGCAGCGTTCCGGCTTCGCGACCGCCGACGCGGTGGGAGAGACGACGATCGAGCTCGAGCGCGACGTCGCCCCGGCCTCGGTGTGGGTCGTCGTCGACCTCGACCAGGGCGGCTTCACCGTGGCCTCGCCGCCGGGGACGAGCTTTCGCGAGATCGGTGCCGAGGAGGGGTCGGTGACTGCCAGCTCTGATGGCGAGCTCGGCTTGGTGCACGCGCGTCCCTACCTCGAGCTCTTCCTGGCGCGTCCCGGCGTCGGCGCCTGGGTGATGGCCGCGGGGGACGGTGCGGCGGGCGACGCCGACGGCGAGCAGGACGGGACGCTGTTCACCACCTTCGCGACCATGGAGCCGCTCGAAGCGAGCCCGCCGCCTCCCGACGAGCTTCGAACCAGCGATGTGTTGGTCGTTGTCGACCCCCGCGCGCTCGAGTACTACGCCGTCGCGTTCTAGCGCCGAGAAAGGAACGTCGCGTCCATGCCCCCGCACACGATCCGCAAGACGGTCGAAAAGCTCGGTGCCCTGGCGCTCGCCGCGCTGTGGCCCGTTCTCTGGCCTGCGGCCCTCGACGCGCAGCAGCACCCCAACCTCGAGCGCGGCTTCGCAGCCGAGAAGCTCTACCAGTTCGGTGGCATCGACAACGTCAACGTGCTCAACGGCAACGTGGTGCTGACGATCCCGATCGGCATGGCGTACCCGGCCGGTGGCAGCCTGACGTACGCGCTGACGT
>CAZNIX010000819.1:0-1647 GCA_964573125.1 uncultured Thermoanaerobaculia bacterium | reverse complement strand
CGGGCGCGAGGAGCGCGCCCGCGACCGCCCCGAGCGCGCCGGTGGCGCCGGGCGCCATCAGCACGTCGGCCGGCGCGGTCGGCACGCCGGTGCGCGCCGCGACCTGCGCCGCCACCGCCGCGACCAGCGCCGGCAGGCCGTGCGGCGGGGCGTAGCGGTGGAGGCCCGGGTGCTCGGCGGTCGCGAGGTCCTCCATCCGGCACCCCTCCGGCGGCTCGAGCCAGGTGTCGCCGACGTGCAGCGGATAGGTCTCGCCCTCGAAGGTCGCGAGCCGGTGCGCGAGCGCCGTGTAGACCGAGCCGGGGATGCCGGCCACGGCCGGGGAATGGCCGGGGAAGCGAGGCATGGCGGCTAGACTACCGCCGTTCCGCGCCGGAGGCGCCGGAGGCATCATGTTCGAAGCCCCCCACAGCCCCTACCTGGTCCCCTTCGACGGCGGCTTCCGGGTCGCCGACGCCGCCACCGGTCCGCCCCCCGGCGCGCCGGGGGAGAAGAAGCTCGAGGACCGGCTCGAGGAGCGGGTCGAGGAGCTGGAGGAGCTCCAGCGCAAGCTCTACGCCGACGACCGGTGGGCGGTGCTGCTGATCTTCCAGGCGATGGACGCGGCGGGCAAGGACGGCACCATCCGGGCGGTGCTCTCGGGCGTCAACCCGGCCGGCTTCCAGGTCTACTCGTTCAAGCAGCCGTCGGCCGAGGAGCTGGACCACGACTTCCTCTGGCGCACCGCGGTGCGGCTGCCCGAGCGCGGCCGGATCGGGGTCTTCAACCGCAGCTACTACGAGGAGGTGCTCGTGGTGCGCGTGCACCCCGGCTTCCTCGCCGGCCAGCGGCTGCCCTTCCACCCGCCGGAGGGCGCGCTCGACGAGCTGTGGCGCTGCCGCTACGAGTCGATCCGCGACCACGAGCTGCACCTGGCCCGAAGCGGCACGGCGGTCGTCAAGTTCTGGCTCAACGTCTCGCGCGAGGAGCAGCGGCGGCGCTTCCTCGCGCGCATCGACAACCCGAAGAAGAGCTGGAAGTTCTCGGCCGGCGACGTGCGCGAGGCCGAGCGCTGGGTGGACTACATGGCCGCCTACCAGGACGCGCTCGCCGAAACCTCCCGCCCGTGGGCGCCGTGGTACGCGATCCCCGCCGACGACAAGCCGTTCATGCGCCTCGCGGTGGCTGAGGTCCTGGTCGCCGCCCTGCGCTCGCTCGACCTGCGCTACCCGCGCGCGGAGGCCGAGCAGGTGCGGGAGATGGCGACGATCCGGGAGCTGCTCGACCGCGGCTGACCATCACTCGCGCGCGGACAGCGCGCGAGTGATCGCCTGGTAGGGGAGCCAGACCGGCTTGCGGTCGAGGTTGACCGGCAGGCCCGGGCGGTCGCTGGCGGCCCGCGACAGCTCGCGCCAGGTCTCGGGGCCGATCCACTTGCCTCCCTCGGCGTGGAACCAGGCGGCCGAGGTGTCGCGCACCCGGTCGGCCCACTCGAACGCGGCGTCGACCGCGGCGTCGACCGCCGCCATCGCCTTGCCGGTCGCGGCCTCGGCGCCCGGGATGCCGAGGATGCGGGGGTCGGCGGCGAGCCACGAACGGAGCTTGTCGCGCCCGCGGTCGGCGGCGGCGCGGGCGGCGTCGAGCGCGGCCGCGGCGCGGCGTGCCGCG
>CAZNIX010000818.1:785-1649 GCA_964573125.1 uncultured Thermoanaerobaculia bacterium | reverse complement strand
CGATCGAGGAGCCCGAGGCGGCCGCGGCCGAGCCGCTCGAGCCCGCGGCCGCCGCCGCGCCGATGGAGGACAGCGGCACCCGCTGGCTGGCCGACGTCGAGGCCGCGACCGCGACGCTCGGCGCGGCGGCGGCCGACCCGGCGCTGGCCGAGGAGGAGGGCTTCTTCGACCTCGCGGCCGAGATCGAGCAGGAGCTGGACGAGGAGGAGGCGCGCGAGGCGGAGCTGCTGGAGATCCCGCGCGAGCAGACGCTGGAGGAGATCGTCGAGGGGTTCAAGCAGGGGGTCTCCGAGAGCCTGTCGGCCGAGGACTACGACACCCACTTCAACCTCGGCATCGCCTACCGCGAGATGGGGCTGCTCGACGAGGCGATCGGCGAGTTCCAGCTCGCGGCCAAGGACCCGTCGCGGCTGGTCGAGTGCTGCTCGATGCTCGGCCTGTGCTTCCTCGACAAGGGGCTGCCCGAGCTGGCGGTCAAGTGGTACCAACGCGGCCTCGCGAGCCCGGGCCTGACCGAGGACGACCAGCTCGGCCTGCTCTACGACCTCGGCAACGTCTACCTCGCCACCGGCGACGTCGAACAGGCGCGCTCGATGTACGTCGAGATCTACGGCACCAACTCGAACTACCGCGACGTGGTCGCCAAGCTGGAAGAGATCGCGGCGCACTACGAGCGGTAGGTCTGCCCTTCCCCCCGGGCCGGGGTGAGGGGCTCCCGCCCAGGGGACGGGCCGCGCTTCTCGGTTACCGCTTCGGATGGCGCGGCCCTCGACTGCCCCCGCGCGGGATCGTAGTTGCCTTCCACATCGGCACGTTGGGCGCGGGGTCAGACGCCCCTGGGCGGGAGCCCCAAACCCCCCCGCC
>CAZNIX010000818.1:0-775 GCA_964573125.1 uncultured Thermoanaerobaculia bacterium | reverse complement strand
GCGTCCCCCTGGGGCGGCGCTCCTCCGCCCGGCCCTGCCCACCACCCCCGCTTTGAGGGAATCCCCCACCGAATCCCCCACCCGCCCCCGCTTTGAGGGAGTCCCCACCCACCCGCGGACAAGGGGACGGCTTAGAATCGGGAAATGGCCGACGACGGGACCAACCGCAGGCTGTTCTGGGGGATCGTGATCGCCGTCCTGGTGGTGGTGGCGGCGGTCATGCTGTGGCCGGGGGTGGAGGAGGAGCTGGCGCCGGAGCCGGTGCGCGCGTGGGCGGCGGTCGAGGTCGAGGGGTCGGGGGTGGCGCGGGTGGGGGTGGTCGAGATGGCGGAGGGGACGCCGTTCCGGGTCCACGCCGTGCTCGAGGCGGTGCGGCGGGGGGGCGAGACGGTGTACTACACCGAGGCGCCGGCGCTCTCGATCGGCGGGCGGGAGGTGCCGGCGGGGCAGCTCCGGCGCTGGGACCGGCGGGCGGCGGTGCGCGTGCTCTGGTTCACGGTCGAGGGGGTGGTGCCCTACCTGCAGCTCGAGGCGGCGGAGGATCTGTCGCGCTTCCGCTTCGAGGGCTTCTTCCGGCCCGAGTGGGGCACCGGCTGGTCGGTCGCCGGCGAGCTGGAGCCGGCCAACGACGCGCGAATCGTGCGCGAGGACCGGCGCGGGCGGCTGCCGTTCGGCACCCAGCGCTACCAGGCGCGGATCGAGCTGTACGCGGTGGCCGATGACACGGTGCCGCGGGAGCGCTTCGAATCGCCCGGCCCGGCCGAGGTGGCGGCCG
>CAZNIX010000817.1:0-1652 GCA_964573125.1 uncultured Thermoanaerobaculia bacterium | reverse complement strand
CCGCGAGCGCCGCCACGAGCGCCCCGGCGGCCGCCCGGCGCCGGGGGCTCGGCGGCGTCACCGCCCGCTCTCCCGGCCGTCCGCCTCGGGGGTCCGGGCCTGGAGGTCGGGCTCGGCCAGCCCTTCGGCCTGGGCGCGGTAGCGCTCGACCGCGCGCGCCACCGCCTCCACGAGCTGGGCGCGGTAGGCGGCGTCGCGCAGCCGCTCCTCCTCCTCCGGGTTGCTGATGAACCCCAGCTCGACCAGCACCGCGGGCATCGTCGCCCCCATCAGCACCCGGAACGGCGCCTGCTTGACGCCGCGGTCGCGCAGCCCGAGCGCGCCGTTCAGCTCGTCCTGGATCAGCCCCGCCAGGCGCTGGCTGTCGGCGAGGTGGCGGCTCTGCGCGAGGTCCCAGAGGATGAGCTGGAGGTCGTAGAGCGGATCGCCCTCGGCGGCGGCGTCGAGGGGAGCGGCGGCGGCAGCGGCGGATTCGGCGGTCTGATCGCCGCCGGCGGCTGCCTCGTTTTCGATCTCGGCCGCGCGCGCCGCCCGCGCGTCGCTCGCCTGGAGGCTCAGGAAGTAGGTCTCGGCGCCGCGGGCGCCGCGGCCGCGCTCGGAGTTGAGGTGGAGCGAGATGAAGAGGTCCGCCTTGTTCTGGTTGGCGAGCGCGGTGCGGCTGTCGAGCGGCAGCTCGGCGTCGTCGCCGCGGGTGAGGAGCACGCGCACCGGCAGCCGCCGCTCGAGGCGCGACTTGAGCGCGCGCGCGAGCAGCAGCGTGATCTCCTTCTCCGCGGTGCCGCTCGGGCCGATCGCGCCGGTCTCGCCGCCGCCGTGCCCGGGGTCGAGGACGATGGTGTGGATCCCCGGCTCGTCGCGCGGCGGCTGGCCCGCGCCCGGCAGCTCGGGCAGGGCGCGCGCGGCCTCCGGCGCGCGGTGGACGTCGAAGACGACCCGGAACGGGCGCTCCAGCTCGTAGCTCGAGGCGGCGGCGCCGGCGGCGAGGTCGATCTCGATGCGGTCGCCGTGGAGGCGGACGTCGCGCACCAGCGGGTCGCGCTCGGCGAGCCGGAAGGCCGACGGGGCGAGGCGGTCGCCGAGCAGGCGGACGACGACGCCGGAGGGGGTCTCCTCGACCCGGTAGCGCGGCGGCTCGGGGAACTGCAGCACGACCGTGGTCAGCCCCTGGAGGTTGACCACGTCGATGCCGACCGCCAGCTCGCGCGCGCTCGGGCGCTCGATTGCGAGCCGCCCGGCCGCCGGGTCCCAGGTGAAGCGGAAGCCGAGGATCGCGCCGTAGGTGGCGCGCAGGAAGTCGAGCGGCACCTGGATCCGGCCGAGCGCGGCGACCGGCGCCGCCGACAGCCGCACCGGCTCGGAGTCGATCAGAACCACCGGGTTGTCGGGCCCGAACAGGATCTTGTGTTCGTCGAGCACGAGCTGGCGCGCGGCGCCCGCGGGGCCGACCGTCAGCTCGCCGCCGAGCCGCTCGACCAGCGGCTCGAGCGCGAAGAGCGGCCCGTCGGGCGTGACCGTCGCCGCGACCGCGATGACCGCGCCCGCCGGACCGGCCGCGGCCGGCGGCCGCTCGGGAGCGGCGAACGGCACCTGGACGGCCCGTCCGGCCAACAACGTGGTCATGGTCCTCACGTTCGCATCCGACACGCGGTTCG
>CAZNIX010000816.1:0-1652 GCA_964573125.1 uncultured Thermoanaerobaculia bacterium | reverse complement strand
GCGCTCGACCTCGGAGGCGAGCCGCGCCGCGGTCTCGGGCTCGGCGGCGACCGCCGCGAGGTCGAGGCGCAGCTCCAGCTCCTCGACCGTGCGCTGTGCCCGCCGGGCGGCGGCGATCGCCGCCTCGAGATCGGCGCGGGCGGCCTCCGGCCGGTCCTCGGCGGCCGCCAGCCGGGCGCGCGCTCGCAGGAAGGCGAGCCGGCGGCTCACGCTCGGCGAGCGCGCCGTCTCGTCGCCCAACCTCTCGAGGCGTCGGCGCGCTTCCGAAAGTCGGCCGCTCTCGGCGTCGATGCGGACGCGCAGCAGCTCGGCGGAGACACCCAGCAGCGACGCCGCAGCCTGGTCGAGCCCGGCCAGCGCCTCGTCGAGGATCCGCGCGGCCGCGGCCGGGTCCCCCGCCGCCGCCTCGGCCTCCGCCCAGGCGAGGTCCGACCGCGCCGCGAGGTCGAGCTCCCCCTCGGATCGGAAGAGGCGTCGAGAGTCGTCGAAGGACTCGCGCGCCGCCGCCAGGTCTCCGGCCAGCGCCGCCTCGAGCGCCGCCACCGATCGCGCGAAGGCGAGCGCGCGGCGCTGCAGCTTGGTGCCGGCGGCCGCTTCGAGCTCCGACGCCAGCGCATCGATGCGGTCGAGCCGGCCGCTTTCGAGATCGGCGAACGCCTGGGCCTGGAGCGCGGGCCAGATCCTCGCCACCGAGAGCGCCTCGTCGAGATGGGCGTCGGCCTCCTCGGCGCGGCCGAGGTCGCGGACGACCTCCGAGAGCCTTACGAGCCCGCTCGAAACGGCGACCGGGTGGCCGCTCCGCCGGAACCCCTCGAGCGCCCCGCGAGCCAGCGGGTCGGCCAGGTCGGGCCGGCCGCGCCGCAGTTTCACGTCCGCGAGATTGGCCAGCACGATCGCGGGATCGAACCCGGCGATGCGCGCCGATTCCAGGGCCTGCTCGTACATGGCCTCGCCCGCGTCCAGGTCGCCGCGCTGGCAGTGGAGGACCGCGAGTTCGTTGAGAGCGGTATAGAGCTGGCCATGGTCGCCGGCGCGCGCGAGGTCGGAGCGCGCCCGCTCGAGCTCGGCAAGTGCGGCTTCCTCCTCACCCAGATTCAGGAGCACCACTCCTCGCGCGAGCCGGATCGTGCCCAGCAGCTCGGTGCGCCCCTGGGCGAGCGCACCGTCACGCGCCCGGGTGAAGAACACGAGCGCACCCTGGGCCTCGCGCGCGCGCTGCGCGAGCTCCCCGGCGATCCAATCGACGAGCGGGTCGTCCGCGCCGCCGGGAACCTGCCGCAGGCGGCCGAGCACGATCCGCGCCTCTTCCGTCCTGCCGTCGCGCGCCAGGCGGAACGCCAGGGCGGAGCCCGCGGCGAGGTCGTCGGGCGCCTCCGCGAAGCGGCGCTCGCTCTCCTCGGCCGGCGGCGGGTCGACCACGTCGAACGGGAAGACCGCGGCCTCGGCGCGTGGGGAGGGTGGGCCGGCAACCTCCGGCGGCGGCGACCGGCGCGAGACGACGGCGGCGACCGCGAGCAGCGCGGCCAGGGCGACCAGCGCCGCCGCGGCGTACCGTCGAACGGGGAGCCGCCCGCCGAGCGGCCGCCCGTCCAGGCAGCGCCGGAGATCCTCGGCCAGCGCCCCCGCGTTCGGATAGCGCGCCCCGGGTTCGA
>CAZNIX010000815.1:0-1654 GCA_964573125.1 uncultured Thermoanaerobaculia bacterium | reverse complement strand
CCTGCGGCCGGTCCGGCTGCAGCCGGCGGAACCGGAGCGGAGGCGCGATGATCGGGCGCCTGGAATCCAGGTCGGCCGGCGCCGAGGCGGCGCGCTTCGCGGCGCCCGCGGGCCTCGGCCGCATCCGCCGCAACGCGCTGGCGGTCGGCCTCGCGGCGCTCTTCGTCTGGGTCGGCGTGGCGGCGCTCGGCGCCGGCGGCGCCGAGCTCTACCGCGGCTGGCTGGTCGGCTGGCTCTACTGGCTCGGTATCTCGCTCGGTTGTCTCGCGCTCTTGATGATCCAGCACCTGACCGCCGGCGGCTGGGGGCTGGTCGCGCGCCGGGTGTTCGAGGCGGCGGCGGGCACGCTCCCGCTGCTGCTCCTGCTCGGGGTGCCGCTGTTCTGGTTCGGGCTCGAGCCGCTCTATGTCTGGGCGCGCCCGGAGAGCGCGGAGAGCGAGCTGCTGCGCGGCCTGCTCGAGCACAAGGAGCCGTACCTCAACCCGGGCTTTTTCTGGGCCCGCTTCGCAGCCTACTTCGCGCTCTGGCTGGGGCTGACCTGGCTTCTGACCCGGCTCTCCGACCGCCAGGACTCGACCGGCGAGGTCGGGCTCTCGCGCACCATGCGCATGGTCGCCGGACCCGGGCTGGTCGCCTACGCGTTCGCGGTCACGTTCGCCGCCGTCGACTGGCTGATGTCGCTCGAGCCCGGGTGGTTCTCGACCATCTACGGCGCGATCTTCTTCGGCGGCCTCGGGATGGCGAGCCTCGCGTTCGTCATCCTGATCGCGCTCTGGCTGTGGCGGCGCGAGCCGCTCCGGCGCTTCCTGGTCGAGGTCCACTTCCACGACTACGGCAAGCTGATGTTCGCGTTCGTTCTGCTCTGGACGTACTTTTCGTTCTCCCAGTTTTTGATCATCTGGTCGGGCAACCAGGCGGAGGAGATCGACTGGTTCCTGCACCGGATGCGCCCGCCGGGGTGGGGGGCGCTCGGCGCCGCGCTGCTCGTCTTCCACTTCGCGGTGCCGTTCGCGCTGCTCCTCTCGCGCGACCTCAAGCGCCACCCGCGGCGGCTGGCCTGGGTCGCCGCCGGGCTCCTGGTCATGCACTGGGCCGACCTCTACTGGCAGGCGGTGCCGGCGCTCCAGCCGGAGCGCTTCACCCTCGGCGTCGCCGACGTCGCGGCGCCGCTCGCGATCGGCGGCCTGTGGCTGGCTTGGTTCGCCTGGCAGCTCGGCCGCCGGCCGGTGCTCGCCTACAACGACCCCTACCTCGGCAAGCTCCCGTTCCACGACACGCCGGAAGAGGAGGCGATGTCGCATGGCTGACCCCCGGGAGTGGACCCACACCCACGGCGCCGGCGGCCGCGATCCCGACCCCGAGCTGTCGGTGCGCGCCGTGCTGTGGACCGCCGGCGGCGTCGCCGCGGTCACCGCGCTGGCCATGATCGTCATGCTCTGGCTGCTCCCCGGCCTCACCGGCCGCCAGGACGCCCGAGCGGCGCCGCCGACCCCGGCCGAGGAGCAGCGCCGCGAGGCGGTGCGGCGGGCGGGCGAGGAGCGCCTCGCGACCGAGGCGGTGCCGCGGCCGGCGCTCGCGCTCCCGCCTGAGTACGAGGCGCCGCCGGCGCCCCGGCTCGAGCTCGACCCGGCGTTCAACCTGCGCCGGCTCCGCG
>CAZNIX010000814.1:0-1656 GCA_964573125.1 uncultured Thermoanaerobaculia bacterium | reverse complement strand
GCCTTCGACCGCTCGATCGACGTCCACGTCTCCCGGATCCGCGCCGCCATCGAGGACGACCCCAAGCGGCCGCGCCGCCTCCTCACCGTGCGCGGCGCCGGCTACGTGTTCGCCCGGCAGCAGGACTGATGCGCCGGCTGTACCTCCGTATCTATCTCGCAGTGCTGGCCAGCCTGGTGGCCTTCGCGCTGGTGGCGGGCGCCCTCTGGCGCCACGTCGGCGACGGCCGCGGCTACGCCTTCGAGGTGGCGGGCGTGCTCGCCCAGAACGTGCTGCCGCCCGCCGACGCGCCCCCGCCCGAACAGCAGGCCGCCCTCGAGCGGCTGGCCGCGAACCTCCGCGCCGACGTCGCGCTGTTCTCCGCCGACCGTACCCCGCTGGCGGCCGTCGGCGCGCCGCTGCCGGCGCCCGGTCCGGGCCGCGCGCGCGGGGGTTGGCTACGGGCGTGGGGCCCGCCGGCGGGGGTGATCCATCTGCGCGACGGCCGGTGGCTGGTGGGACGCGTGCGTCCCGAGCACCGGCCGACCGGGGCGCCGCTCTTCCTCACGCTCGGATTGCTCGCGCTCGCGGTCGGCGTCGGCGCTTATCCGGTGGTGCGCCGATTGACCACGCGGCTGGAGCGGCTGCAGGCCGGGGTCGAGTCGCTCGGGGCCGGCAACCTCTCGTCCCGGGTGCCGGTCGAAGGGCGGGACGAAGTGGCGCGCCTCGCCGAGAGCTTCAACCGCGCCGCGGGCCGGATCGAGGAGCTGCTGGGCGCGCACAAGAGCCTTCTCGCCCATGCCTCGCACGAGCTGCGCACCCCGCTCACCCGCATCCGCATGGCGGTGGAGCTCTTGAAGACGGACGCCGATCCCAGGCGGAAGCTCGACCTGGAGCGGGACATCGCGGAGCTCGACGCGCTGATCGAGGAGATCCTGCTCGCCAGCCGCCTCGACGCCGTCGCCGAGCGGGACGTGGACGAGGACGTGGACCTGCTCGCGCTCGCCAGCGAGGAGTGCGCGCGCTACGACCAGGCGGCGCTCGAGGGCCGGCCGGTGACGGTGCGCGGCGACCCGCGCCTGCTGCGGCGGATGATCCGCAACCTGCTGGAGAACGCCCGGCGCCATGGCGCCCCGCCGATCGACGTCCGCGTGCGCGACACCGGCGGCCGGGTCGAGCTCACCGTTTGCGACCACGGCCCCGGCGTTCCCGACGCCGAGGGGGAAGACGTGTTCCGGCCGTTCCGCCGGGTCGGCGGGCCCGAGGCGAGCGGCGGGGCCGGGCTCGGGCTGGCCCTGGTGCGGCAGATCGCGCGGCGCCACGGCGGGGAGGCGCGCTACCTGGGCCGCGTCCAGGCGACGAGCTGCTTCGTGGTGAGCCTTCCGGGAGCGGTCCAAACAAAGAGCTCCTCCGGATGACGCTCACGCCATGACCGAGCGGCGCGGGACGCCGGCACGACGGCGGGCCACCGCGCTCGCCATGTCGGCAGGCAGGGGCGCGCGGAACTCGGTGTACTCGCCGGTCGCCGGGTGCACGAAGCCGAGCACGGCCGCGTGGAGCATCGGACGGCCCAGCGCCGGATCGGCGGGGGCCGTACCGTAGCTCGCATCGCCGAGGACCGGGTGGCCGATCGAGGCCAGGTGCACGCGGATCTGATGCATGCGCCCGGTGCGCGGG
>CAZNIX010000813.1:0-1657 GCA_964573125.1 uncultured Thermoanaerobaculia bacterium | reverse complement strand
CACCGGCCGGCTGCGACGAGCGCGCCGCGGTGCGCGGCCGCGGCTAGGCGCCACGCTGGGTGGCGGCGACCCGGCCGGCGCCTCCCGGCTCCTCCTCCCCGGCCGCCTCGACCGCGGCGAGCACCGCCCCGGCCGCCCGCTGCTCGGCGATCTTCTTGCTCGGGCCGGAGGCGGTGGCGGCGGCGCCGGTCTCGAGCCGGCACTCGACGGTGAAGGTCTTCTCGTGCTCGGGCCCTTCCTCGCCGACCAGGCGGTAGGCGGGCAGGCCCCAGCCGCGCGCCTGGGTCAGCTCCTGGAGCCGGGTCTTGGCGTCGGCGCGCAGCGGGTCGCCCGCGCGCTCGGCCGCGGCCTCGAGCAGGAGCCGCTCGACCGCGCGCCGGGCGGCGGCGAAGCCGCCGTCGAGGAAGACCGCGCCGAGCACCGCCTCGAGGGCGTCGGCGAGCAGCGAGTCCTTGTCGCGCCCGCCCGAGCGCTCCTCGCCCACCCCCAGGCGCAGCAGCTCGCCGAGCCCGAGGCGGCGGGCGTGGCGCGCGAGCACCGGCCGCGACACCAGCCAGCCCTTGAGCTGCGACAGCTCGCCCTCGGGCAGCTCGGGATAGCGGCGGTAGAGCCAGTCCGAAGCCGCCGCCCCGAGCACCGCGTCGCCGAGGAACTCCAGCCGCTCGGAGTGATCGCCGGCGCCGCGCTCGAACGCGTACGAGCGATGGGTCACCGCCCGCTCGACGAGCGCCGGGTCGCGGAAGCGGTGGCCGAGGCGCTCCTCGAGCGGCGTGGCGGGACGGCGGCCGAACATCGGCGGAATGCTAGCAGCCGCGGCCGACCGGCAACGGCCGGGGCGCCGGCTCCGGCGGCCGTCGGCAGGGCCAGCGGAGCGACGAGAGCGGGGCGGAGGGAGCGCGACATCGGGGATTCTCCTCGGCCGACGACGATGAGACCGGGCCGGCCCGCGGTCCTATGCTAGCGCCGCCCGAACCGCCGCTCGAGGTCGGCGTCGGTCATCTGGAGGACGACCGGGCGGCCGTGCGGGCAGGCGTAGGGGGTCTCGCACAGGAACAGCTCGGCGACGAGCGCCTCCATCTCGACCGCCGAGAGCGGGTGGTGCATCTTGACCGCGGCCTTGCACGCCTGGGAGGCGGCGAGCGCATCGAGCACGCGGCGGCGCAGGCCGGCGACCTCGCCGCCGCCGTCGGCCTCGCCGCCCTCGGGGTCGGCGCCCGCGAGCGTGCGCAGCAGCTCCTCGGCGGCGTCGGCGTCGAGCACCGCCGGGATCGCCGCCAGCGCCAGGCTCCGGCCCGAGAGCGGCGCCAGCTCGAAGCCGCATTCGGCGAGCGCGGGAGCGAGCTCGGAGAGCCGCAGGTGCTCGGCCGCCGACAGCTCGAGCACCGGCGGGGCGAGCAGCTTCTGGCTCGGGGTGTGCTCGCGCTCCATGGTCCGCCGCAGGCGCTCGTAGAGCAGCCGCTCGTGGGCGACGTGCTGGTCGATCAGGTAGAGGCCGTCCGGCCCCTCGAGCAGGATCAGCGTGCCCTTGTACTGGCCGAGGAGGCGGAACGGGCGCGGCTCGCCGCGGCGGCCGGAGAGCGGCACCGGCGCGCGCGCGAGCGGCGCGAACGAGGGGGTGGCGAGCCGGCCGCCCGCGGTGCCCGGCGCACCCTCCCTC
>CAZNIX010000812.1:0-1657 GCA_964573125.1 uncultured Thermoanaerobaculia bacterium | reverse complement strand
CCGAAACCCCGGGCCGCCGCGGCGAGCGCGCGCTGTTCGAGCTGCAGATCCACCCCGGCGACATCCGGCGGCGGGTGCGCTATCTGTTCGTCGGCCGCCGGCGGCTCGCGCGCTGGACGCTCGCGGCGCTCGGCTGGGTGGCGCTCGCCGGCTTCGCGGCGGCGGTGGCGCCCGACGTCGTCGCCGGCCTCTTCGCCCGCCGTGAGCTGCGCCGGCTCGAAAGCGAGCGCGAGCGCCAGGGCGAGCGGCTGCGGGCGATGGTCGCGCGGCTCGGCGAGCTGGCCGAGCGCAGCGCGGAGCTGCGCCTGCGGGTGGACAAGGCGCGCCTCGCCTACGGGCTGGCCGAGGAGCGCTCGAGCGGCCAGGGCGGCTTCCCGTTCCAGCCCCGGCCGGTGCCGCGCTCGATCTTCGCGAACGTGATCGAGGGCGGCCGCGGCGAGGAGGCCGGCCTGCGCGAGCAGCTCGCGGTGCTCGGCACCTTCCTCGACGAAGTCTCGGCGCTCGAGCGCGCCAACCGCGACCTGGCGCTGCGCACGCCGTCGACCAACCCGCTCAAGGGCGCCAACTTCTACCTCACCAGCCCGTTCGGCAACCGGCGCAGCCCGTTCACCAAGCTGATCGACTTCCACGCCGGGATCGACCTCGCGGCGCCGATCGGCAAGCCGATCCACGCGCCGGCCGACGGCGTGGTGGTGTTCGCCGGCCGCTACCCGCAACGCCAGAGCGTCGCCTGGTGGCGCTACGGCAACCTGGTGGTGCTGCGCCACGGCGAGGAGTTCATCACTCTCTACGGCCACTGCGACGAGGTGCGCGCGCGGCGCGGCCAGCAGGCGCGTCAGGGCGAGGTGCTGGCGACGGTCGGGGACAGCGGCTGGAGCACCAGCCCGCACCTCCACTACGAGGTGCGGCGGCGCGACCCGGACGGCACCTACCGGCCGGTGGACCCGCGCATCTACATCCTCGACCACCGCTGGCGCGACGAGGAGCGGATCCTGGTGCGGGCGCGCAGCGCGCCGGCGCTCGAGGGCTACGAGCCGCTGCCGCGCTTGCTCGCGCGCTGAGCGCCGGAGCGGGCGAGGCGATCCCGGCGGCGCGAGCGGCGACCGAGCGAGCGAGGGAGACGACGAGATGGCGACGACCGAGGGGGCCGCCGAGGCCCCGACCATGATCATCCCCCAGGGCACCGAGATCGAAGTCGACGCCCACGGCCAGCTCTCGATCCGCGCCCCGGGCAACCTGGTGATCCAGAACTCCGGCGCCTACGGCAAGATCGAGTCGCTCGCCGGCTCGATCCGCATCGATCACGGCGTCGAGGTCGAGGCCGTGGCGGTGCGCTGCGCCGCCGGCTGCTACGTCCAGGGCAGCCTCACGGCGTGGAAGGTGACCGCGGAGTCGCTGCAGCTCGAGGACGGCGCGCGCGCCAACGTCGTGCTCCAGGAGACCCGCCGCCTGGAGGTCGGCCGCGGCGCCCGCCTGGTCGGCAACTTCGAGTCCGAGAAGGACCTGTTCGTGCTCTTTTCGCGCTTCGCCCGCCAGGTGCGCGAGCTGCCGTTCTACTTCGACCGCCGGCGCGAGGAGCTGCCGCCCGCCGACGCCGCGCCGCGGCGGGTCACCGCCGGCGCCCCGTCCGCCCGGCCCGGCGACTCGGCGCCGGCCG
>CAZNIX010000811.1:0-1660 GCA_964573125.1 uncultured Thermoanaerobaculia bacterium | reverse complement strand
CGTCGCCGCGGTCGCCGGCGGCGGCCGGGCCCGCGGCGAGCTCCCGCCACAGCTCCGCGAGCGGCCGCGGCGCGCGCGCGGCGAGCAGGTCGAGGTGGGTGCCGGCGCGCTCGAGCGGGGGCGCCTCCCAGCCCTCGCCGCCGGCGGCTTCGCTCCAGCTCCCGCACAGCACCAGGCGCTGCTCGGCGCGGGTCATCGCCACGTAGAGGGTGCGCACGCGCTCGGCGGACTCGACCTCGGCGCGCCGGCGCTCGACGGCGTCGAAACCGAGGGTGGCGGCGCCGAACAGCCGGTACTCCCAGCCGCCCGCCTCGAAGCCGCCGGTCCAGAGCCGTGCCGCCTCGGTGTCGGTGCGCGGGTCGCTGCGCGAGCCCTTGTGGAGCTGGGCGAGGTAGACCTGCTGCCAGTCGAGTCCCTTGGCGGTGTGGATGGTCGACACCGCGACCGCGTCCTCGAGCCCCTCCTCGGGCCGCGCCTCGTCGGCCTCGGGCTGCTCGGCGACCGCCGCGCGCAGCATGCGCAGCAGCGCGGTGGCGTTGCCGCCCCCTTCCTCGAGGGTGGCGAGCAGGCGGGCGAAGAAGCGCTCGAGGTTGGCCAGCCGGTAGGGGCCGAGGTAGCGCGCCGCCTCGGTCGCCTCGATCAGGGTCAGCGCGCGGAGCCGCTCGACGAAGACGTCGGCCGGCTCGCGCTCGAACGCCTCGCGCGCCGCCGCCAGCGCCTCGAGGAACGCGACGAGCGCGCGCTCCCAGCCCGCCACCCGCGCGATCCCGGGCACCTCGCGCGGGGTGGCGAGCGCCGCCTCGCACGCCGCCGAGGCCAGCGCCTTGAGCGCCTCGGGCTCGGGGCCGGTCAGCTCGGTGACCAGCTTCGGCAGCAGGCGCTGCCAGAGCGGGATGAGCGCGGCGTCGGGCACCCCGACCCAGGGCGCGCGCAGCGCGGTGAGCAGCGCCAGATGGTCGCCCGGGTCGAGTACCGCGCGCACCAGCGCCGCGGCCTCGATCACCTCGCGCCGGCGGTAGTACTCGCGGTCGCGGGCGACTTGGAACGGCACCCGCCGGCGGCGCAGCGCCTCGAGGTAGACGGGCAGGTCGCCGGTCGAGCGGAACAGCACCGCCATCTCGCGCCACGCCACCCCGGCGGCGGCGAGCGCGACCAGGTCGGCCGCGATCGCCTCGGCCTCGAGCGTCATCGCCTCGGTGCGCGCGGACCACGGCGCGCCGGCCTCGCCGCGCCGCCACGACACCCACCACTCGACGGCGGCGCGCCCGCCGGCGGTGTAGCCGGGATCGCCCGCGAGCTCCGGCTTCGGCAGCAGGGTCTCAAACGGCGGCTGGACGCCCCGGCGCTCGGCCATCGCCGGCGCGATCGAGCGCGTCACCTCGTCGAGGATCGGCGGCACCGAGCGGAAGTTGGTGCGCAGGGTGTGGCGCTCGCCGCCGGCGGCGAGCACGCGCTCGACGAACGCGTCGTAGGCGGCGAGGTCGGCGCTGCGCCAGCCGTAGATCGACTGCTTGGGGTCGCCGACCAGGAACAGCCCCGGGCGCTCCTCGGGCCCTCCGTCGAGGGCGAGCCAGCCGACGATCGCGCACTGCAGCGGGTCGGTGTCCTGGAACTCGTCGACCAGGAGCTGGTCGAGCCGCCGGCGCTCGGCGCGGCGGAC
>CAZNIX010000810.1:692-1665 GCA_964573125.1 uncultured Thermoanaerobaculia bacterium | reverse complement strand
GCTCGCGGCGCCGCCGGCGCCGCCGCGGCGAGCAGCAGCGGCAGCATCCCGAGCGCCGCGGTCACCGGCTCGCCGGCCAAGAGCGCCATGCCGCAGGCGAGGCCGCCGATCGCGATCCCCCGCCGGCCGCCGCGCGCCGCCCCCCACATCGCGAGCGGCCACCAGGCGGCGACCGCGATCAGGTTGTAGAACGACAGGCACGAGAGCAGCCACCCCGAGCCGGCCCAGGTCACCGCGGCGAACAGCGCCGCCGGCCGCCCCTGCCCCAACTCGCGCGCGAGGGCGAAGAAGGTGAGCGCCGCGAGCAGCCAATGGAGCGCGTAGTGGAGGTTGAACGCGCTCCAGAACGGCAGCGCCAGGTAGAGGAGGTTGCCGGGGTAGAAGGCGAGCGCGCTCGGGTTGCCGCGGTAGGGCTGGCCGAGCCCCCACGCCGGGTTGAGCGCCGGCACCCGGCCGGCGGCCAGCTCGCTGGCGCCGAACGCCTTGAGCGGGAAGTGGTTGGAGAAGACGTCGCGGAAGAAGAAGGTGCGGCGGCCGGCGGCGAGCGGCACCGCGACCGCGAGCCAGACCGCGATCGCGGCGAGCGCGACCGCGGCCAGGGCGCGGTCGTGTTTCCAGGGGGGGCGCGCGTCGTCCGTCGCCACCCGGCTTGCCTCGGGGGGCTTTTGGGAGCCGGTGAACCGCATTCTCGGACTGTGCCCTCGGCGGCCCGTAGAATAGCCCGATGCTCGCCGGACTCGTCCGCTCGCTGCGCCCGGCGCAGTGGGCCAAGAATACCTTTGTCCTCGCGCCGCTGGTGTTCGCCGGCGGGCTCGCCGCGCCGGGAGCGCTGGCGCGCGCGTTCGCCGCGTTCGCCGCCTTCTGCGCCGCCTCGAGCGCGGTCTACCTGGTCAACGACCTGCGCGACCGCGACCAGGACCGCAACCATCCGCGCAAGCGCTTGCGGCCGATCGCGGCGGGAACCCTGAGCGCC
>CAZNIX010000810.1:0-682 GCA_964573125.1 uncultured Thermoanaerobaculia bacterium | reverse complement strand
GTTACCAGCCGGCGCCGCCGGCGCCGCCGCGGCGCTGCTCGCCGCCGCCGCGGTGGCGACCGCGCTCGCGCTCGGGCGCGACTTCGCGGCCGCGCTCGGCGCCTACTTCGCGCTCCAGGGCCTCTACACCCTGTGGCTCAAGCGGGTGGTGATCCTCGACGCCCTGGCGATCGCGCTCGGCTTCGTGCTCCGCGTCTACGCCGGCGCCGCGGCGGTGGCGGTGGCGGTGTCGCCGTGGCTGTTTTTGTGCACGATCTTCCTCGCCCTCTTCCTCGCGTTCTCGAAGCGCCGCCACGAGCTGGTGCTGCTCGCCGACGGCGCCTCGAGCCAGCGCGGCGTGCTCGCCGAGTACAGCCCGGTCTTCCTCGACCAGATGATGAACGTCGTCACCGCCTCGGCGGTGGTCTGCTACGCGCTCTACGCGGTGGCGCCGGAGACCGTGGCCAAGCACGGCGGCCGCTCGCTGCTGATCACGGTGCCGCTGGTGCTGTTCGGGATCTTCCGCTACCTCTACCTCGTCTACCAGCGCCAGGAGGAGCGCAACCCGACCGAGGCGATCCTGCACGACCCGCCGTTTCTGATCAACATGGTGCTGTACGGAGCGGCGGTGGTGGCGATCGTCTATGGGCGCTGAGTTCTTCAGGGGGGCTTTTCAAGCCCCCCTCGCCCCGCGCGTGAGTCT
>CAZNIX010000809.1:0-1665 GCA_964573125.1 uncultured Thermoanaerobaculia bacterium | reverse complement strand
TCCCTGCGCGGCCGCGGCGCGGTCTACGAGCTGGCGGCGCCGGCGGGCGGCGGCGTGCCGGCGGCCGCGGTCGCGGTGCCGGTGTTCCGCGACGCCGGGCCGCCGGTGCTGGTTGCCGAGGCGCTGGTCCGGCTGGCCGCGCTCGACACCGTGTTCCCCGAGGGCGCCGCGATGCCGCCCGGGGCCGGCCTCTTCCTGCTCGGCGGCGCCGGAGAGATCCTCTGGTCGCGCAGCTCCGGGCCGGAGCTCGCCGGCGCGCTCGCCGAGTCCCAGGTCGCGGCCGACTTCCTCGCCCGCCCGCTCAGCCTCTCCGGCCAGTACGGCCTGGACCTCGGCGGCGAGCGGCGGACCGTGCTGGTCCAGGTGGCGCCGGTCCAGGCCGCCGGCTGGGGGGTGGTGGTGCAGCGGCCGCTGACCGCCGCGTTCGGCGCCGTCGACCGGATGATGGTCAACACGCTCGCCTCGTCGCTGGTCCTGATCGCGCTCGCGCTGCTCGGCGCCGCGGTCTTCGCGCGCCGGGTCAGCCGCCCGATCCGGCGCCTGGCCGAGACCAGCCACCAGATCGCCGCCGGCAACTTCGGCGGCCGGGTCGAGGAGGAGGGATTGGCGACCGGCGAGCTGGTCGGCTTGGCCGAGGACTTCAACCGCATGAGCGGCGAGATGGCGGACCACGTCCGCCGCCTCGAGCTGGCGGCGCGGCGCAACCGCGACCTCTTCCTCGGCACCCTGCGCGCGTTCGTCGCCGCGATCGACGCCAAGGACCCCTACACCCGCGGCCACTCCGAGCGCGTGGCGGAGCTGGCGCGCACGCTCGCCCGCCACCTCGGGCTGCCCGAGGCGCGCGCGCAGCGGATCTGGATCGCGGCGCTGGTCCACGACGTCGGCAAGCTCGGCATCGACGACCGCATCCTCCAGAAGGGGGGCCTGCTGACCGAGGAGGAGTTCGCGCGCATGCGCGAGCACCCCGTGATCGGCACCGACATCCTGAGCCCGATCGAGCCCCTCCGCGATACGCTGCCGGTCGTGCGCTGGCACCACGAGTGCTGGAACGGGCGCGGCTACCCGGACGGGCTGCGCGGCGAGCAGATCCCGCTCGAGGCGCGGATCGTCGCGGTCGCCGACACCTTCGACGCGATCACCACCCACCGCCCGTACCAGGAAGCGTTCAGCCTCGCGTTCGCGGCCGAGACCATGGAGAAGCTCGCCGGCTCGCGCTTCGACGCCAAGGTGGTGTCGGCGTTCCTGAGCGCGCACGCCCGGGGCGAGATCGCGATCCCCGAGCAGGCCGAAGGGGACCTGACCGGGCCGCTCGCCGACGCCGAACTGAGGATGAGCCGGCTGGCGTGAGCCGACCCGATGCCGTTCCACTACATCCTCGCCAACCTGCTCGCCGACCTCGAGGGCGCGGTCGGGGCGCTGTTCTTCGACGACGGGGGCGAGACCATCGACCTCGCCTCCTCGGAGCTCGCGCCCGACGACCTGCGGGTGCTCGGCGCCTACCTCGGCATCTCGCTGCGCCAGCTCCGCCGCGCCCTCGACGACACCGGCGTCGGCGATCCGCTCCTGCTCCACGTCGAGCGCAGCGGGCTGCACGTCCACGCGATCACCCTGCCCGAGGGCTACACCCTGGCCGTGGTCCAGCGCCCGCCGGCGCTGGCGGCGCGG
>CAZNIX010000808.1:0-1666 GCA_964573125.1 uncultured Thermoanaerobaculia bacterium | reverse complement strand
ACCGCGCCGGCGCCGCCCGCGACCTCCTCCACGCCGCCGGTCTCACCGGCGCCGACGGCTTCCCCCACGCCGGCGCGCTCGGCCTCCTCCTCGCCGACGTCGGCCGCCCGGAGGAGGCTCGCCCCTGGCTGGCCCGCAGCCGACCCGGCGAACCCGAGTACGCCGAAACGCGCTATCGACTGGCAGGTCTGCTCGCCGCCCAGGATCCGGCGGCGGCGCGCGCCGCCCTCGCCGAGGCGATCGCCGCCGCGCCGGAGCTGAAGCCGCGGGCCGCGGCCGATCCCCTCCTGCGGTCGCTCCTGCCGCCCTGAACCGGCGCCGCGCCGCCGGCAGCCCGGGCACCGCGCCCGGCCCAGGTGAAGCTATGCGTTCGTAGTCACATTATTGCACTGATTCCCGTTAGAGCATACGAGCGACACTGTATCTACAGACCGACATGCGGAGCCCCCCGGGGAAAGCCGGCTCTCACCCGGGGCGCTCCATCCCTTTCACCGTCCCGGAAGGAGGTTCCATGAACCGCATCCGATTCCGCCCGCTTCGCCCCGGCCTCGCGCTCGGGGCCCTCGCGCTGGTCGCGCTGACGTCGCTCGTCGCGGCGGCGCCCGCCGAGGCGCAGATGCTCCACCTCTTCGCGTGCAAGGTGGTCTGCGGCTACCAGCCCGGCAACGTCCGCCTGCTCAACGACCCCGGCCCGTTCCCGATCCCCCACCCGGCCGAGGACCTGAAGCCGGGCAACTACGCCACCACCTGCAACATCTTCAACTACGACCTCTCGGCGCCCTCGCAGCCGGTCTTCCCGTACCTCGCGATCGAGGGCGGCGGGCTGATCTTCCTCGGCGCGGTCAACGTCGGGGTGCTCAACGCGAACGCCTACGGCTGCCGCGACATCGCCGCCAACCTGCCGGTGGTGCCGCCGCTGATCTACGAGGGCTACCTGACCCTGTTCACCCTCGACCCCGACTTCAAGGTCGACTCGGTGCACACGTTCGAGAGCCAGAACGCGTTCGAGCGCCACTTGCTCTGGCAGTACGACCCGTTCGGCCCGTTCGGGATCGCCTTCCAGAGCCTGGGGCTGACGCTGCCGCGGATCACCAACCCGATCGGCGGCGGCGGCGTCCTGGCCAGGCAGTTCGCCACCGCCTCCGGCGCCGGCGGGCTCGGCCTCGGCGCCTCGATCGACGTCGAGGACGTGCGGCGGATCGACATCGACCTCACCCCGATGCCCGCCGAGGATCGCGACCGGCTGCCGCCCGAGGTCCGGGACGCGGTGCCCGCGCCCGGCGAGGGCTGATCGCGCCCCGCCGGGGCGCACGGATCACCCGACCGCGAGACCACCGGACCTGCGTGGGCTGGGGTTTCGTCGGCGGCGCCGATCGAGCCAGCGCGCCAGCGGCGGCTCGCGGTGATCAGCGCCCGGCGCCCGTCCGGCGGCTTGCCCGCCGGGCGGGCGCCTGTCCCTCGCGCCCGCCGCTCGAGGAGGTCGACGGCGGGAGCCGGCCGTGCGCGGACTCGACGGGTGCGGCGTCTCGAGCGTCAGCGAGTTGCTGGCGCCGCACGCGCGGCGCATCGATGAGGCTCCTTTCCAGATGCGGTATCACCTGCTCACGAGACCTTCGCGCTTCCGGCCCTTGCGGCCGGTGGCGACGCCCAGCCGTTCAAGGGCAAG
>CAZNIX010000807.1:1333-1669 GCA_964573125.1 uncultured Thermoanaerobaculia bacterium | reverse complement strand
GCAACCTTCCCCCGGTACCCCGACGGTTCCGGGGGCGCCGGGCTGGCGGGCGGCCCGGAGGCCGGGGAGGCCGCCTGAAGCAACGCGAAGCCGACCAGAGCGGCCGGATTGATCATCGAATCGGCGCCGCCCGCGACCCCCGCCGGCACGCCGGCGCGCAGGGTGTCGAAGAACGGCTCGGCGGGGAGCGCGTAGCCGAGCCGGCGGAGCCCCTCGGCGAGCGCGCCGGCCGCGGCGTGGACGCGGCGGGCGATCCGCCGCAGGCCGTCGGGACCGTGGTAGACGGCATACATCGCCGCCATCACCGCGAGCAGCACCTGCGCGGTGCAGATGTTG
>CAZNIX010000807.1:0-1323 GCA_964573125.1 uncultured Thermoanaerobaculia bacterium | reverse complement strand
GGTCGCCTTCTCGCGCCGGATGTGCTGCTCGCGGGTCTGGAGCGCCATGCGGTAGGCGTCGGCGCCGCGGGCGTCGCGGGTGAGCCCGATGATCCGCCCCGGCACGCGCCGCTTGTGCTCCTCGCGGGTCGCGAAGTAGGCGGCGTGCGGCCCGCCGTAGCCGACCGCCACCCCGAAGCGCTGCGCCGAGCCGACCGCGACGTCGGCGCCGAACTCCCCCGGCGGCCGCAGCAGGCAGAGCGCCAGCGGGTCGGCGGCGACCACCGCGAGCGCGCCCGCGGCGTGCGCGCGCTCGATCGCCGGACCGAGGTCGAGCACCCGGCCGTCGCTGGCCGGGTACTGGAGCAGCACCCCGAAGAGGTCGTCCGGCGCGACGCCCGCGGCCTCGAACTCGGCGCCCGAACCGCGGCGGACGGCGACGCCGAGCGCCTCGGCGCGGGTTGCGACCACCGCGATCGTCTGCGGGTGGCAGTCGTCGGAGACCCAGAACGTGTTGCGCTCCCCCTTGGCCGCGCCGCGGCACAGGCTCATCGCCTCGGCGGCCGCGGTCGCCTCGTCGAGCAGCGAGGCGTTGGCCACCGGCAGGCCGGTCAAGTCCGCGATCGCGGTCTGGAAGACCAGCAGCGCCTCCAGCCGGCCCTGCGCGATCTCCGCCTGGTACGGGGTGTAGGCGGTGTACCAGCCCGGGTTCTCGAGCACGTTGCGCTGGACGACCGGCGGCGTGATCGTGCCGTGGTAGCCGAGGCCGATGAACGAGCGCCAGAGCTCGTTCTTCGCCGCCAGCGCCGCGAGCGCGGCGAGCAGCTCGCTCTCGGCGAGCGGGCGGTGGGGTGGCCAAACGGAAGGCGGCCAGCCGGCGGGCGGCGTGAGGTCGAGCGGCGAGGCGGCGCGGATCGCCGCCGGCACGGTCTCGGCGATCAGCTCGGCGAGCGAGCCGGCGCCGACGGTCGCGAGCATCGCCGCCAGGTCGTCCTCGGAGGGTCCGAGGTGGCGGCGCGGGAAGGTGTCGGTGGGATCGAGCAGGCGCCCCCCCACTCAGCCCTCTCCCTTCTCCAGATAGGCCTCGTAGGCGCCGGCGTCCATCAGCGCCGCGAGGTCGTCCGCCGAGTCGTAGCGCAGCGCGATCAGCCAGCCCTTGCCGTGCGGGTCCTCGTTGAGCAGCTCGGGGTCGTCGGCGACCGCGTCGTTGACCTCGACGACCTCGCCGGCGACCGGCGTGTAGACCTCGGCCACCGCCTTGACCGACTCGACGGTGCCGATCTCGTCGCCGGCGTCGAACCGCGACCCGATCTCGGGGAGCTCGACGAACACCACCTCGCCCAG
>CAZNIX010000806.1:0-1672 GCA_964573125.1 uncultured Thermoanaerobaculia bacterium | reverse complement strand
CGCGGCCGCCGGCGCCGAGCCCGCCGCCGAGCCGGCCTCCGCGCCGCCCGAGCTCGGTACGCCCGCCGGAGACGAGGAGGTGCCGTCGTGAACGCGGTCTGGGCCACCTTCCTGCGCGAGCTGCGCGCCTATTTCTTCTCGCCGCTCGCCTACGTCGTCTTGTTCTTCCTGCTCGTCGCCAACGGCGTCATCTTCGCGATCATCGTCGGCTACCTCAACGATCCGCTCGCCCCCGCCGGCCGCCCGTTCGACTTCTTCTTCAACAACTTCGTCTTCTGGGCGATGCAGCTCTTCGGCGCGCCGGTCCTGACCATGCGCCTGCTCGCCGAGGAGCGCCGCAGCGGCTCGATCGAGGTGCTGATGACCGCGCCGGTCACCGAGGGTCAGGTGGTCGCCGGCAAGTACCTGGCGGCGTTCGCGTTCTACCTCGTGCTCTGGCTGCCGACGGTCGCCTACGCGGTGGTGATCGACCGCTTCAGCGACGTCGACTGGGGGACGATCGCCGCCGGCTATCTGGGGATCGCCCTGGTCGGCGCGCTGTTCCTCGCCATCGGGGTGCTCGGCTCGGCGCTGTCCAAGAACCAGATCGTCGCCGCGATCATCACCTTCGCGCTCAACCTCCTGGTGTTCATGGTCGTCTTCCTGACCAACCTGGTCAACGACCCGAAGCTCAAGGACCTCTTCGGCCATCTGAGCCTCGCCGAGCACATGGAGGAGTTCTCGAAGGGGATCGTCGACACCCGGCGCCTGGTCTTCTACCTCTCCACCACCCTGTTCTTCCTCTGGTTCGCCAGCCGCGCGCTGGAAGACAAGAAGTGGAGGTGACGCGTGGCGCTGCGCATCAAGAACCCCTTCGCGGGGCGTGACGGAGAGGAGCGCGGGCGCGGCGACGACCGCCGCGCGCTGGCGCGCACCGGCACCCTGAGCGCCGGCCTGCTCCTGATGGCCGCGCTGCTCGTGATCGTCAACTACTTCGGCTGGAAGTACCACCACCGCTCGGACTGGACCGCGAGCCAGCTCTACAGCCTGTCCGACAAGACCAAGAACGTCCTCGCCGGGCTCGACCGCGACGTCGAGGCGGTGGTCTTCCTCTCGCCGGGCGACGAGCTGGCCGAGCCCACCCGCGAGCTGCTCGCGCGCTACGACGCGGCCTCGCCGCGCTTCTCGGTGCGCACGCTCGACCCCGAACGCAACCCGCTCGAGGCGCGCCAACTCGTCGAGGAGCACGGGGTCACCACGCCCTCGGTGGTGATCGTCGCCGGCGAGGAGCGGCAGGTGATCCAGCGCGACGCGCTCGCCGAGTTCGACTTCTCCGGCATGCAGTTCGGGCGCGGCGCGGAGATGAAGGCCTACAAGGGCGAGCAGCTCTTCACCAGCGCCCTGATCGAGCTCGCCGAGGAGCGCAAGCCGAAGGTGCGATTCACCGCCGGCCACGGCGAGATCCGCCTCGACGACCTCTCCCCGGCCGGCCTCGGCGCGCTCGCCCAGCGCCTGCGCGACGACAACTTCGAGGTCGAGGAGTGGACCTCGCTCGGCCGCGCCGCGGTGCCGGCCGACACCGACCTGGTGGTCGTCGCCGGCCCGACCTCGACGTTCGTGCCGCCCGAGGTCGAGATTTTCGACCGCTACCTCGCCGGCGGCGGCCGCATGCTGGTGCTGCTCGACCCGGTGC
>CAZNIX010000805.1:0-1678 GCA_964573125.1 uncultured Thermoanaerobaculia bacterium | reverse complement strand
ATCGCCCACATCCTCGGCACGCTGGACGACAAGATCGAGCTAAATCGGCGGATGACCGCGACGCTGGAGACAATGGCGCGGGCGCTCTTCAAGTCGTGGTTCGTGGACTTCGACCCGGTCCGCGCCAGGGCCGAAGGCCGCGACCCCAGCCTGCCCAACCCCCTCGCCAACCTCTTCCCCGATCGCCTCGTCGACTCCGAGATGGGCGAGATTCCGGAGGGTTGGCCGACCGTGTCACTTCCCGAGATGATCGAGGTCAACCCAACCCGGGTGCTCCGCAAGGGCGATGTGGCCCCTTACCTCGACATGGCCAACATGCCGACGAGAGGACACACGCCCGACGCGGTGATCCAACGAGCCTTCAGCTCAGGAATGCGATTCGTCAACGGCGACACCCTGGTCGCACGCATCACGCCCTGCCTGGAGAATGGGAAGACCGCCTACGTCGACTTCCTCGATGAAGGCCAGGTCGGTTGGGGATCGACCGAGTACATTGTTCTCCGGCCCAAGCCGCCTCTGCCAGCGGAGTATGGATACTGCCTCGCACGCAGCGCAGAGTTCCGCGAATTCGCCATCCAGAGCATGACAGGATCCAGCGGACGCCAGCGGGTGCCAGCCGCATCGCTCGACCACTTTGCACTGGCGGTTGCCCAGAGGCCGGTTGCGGAACAGTTCGGCCGGCTGGTCAAGCCGCTCTTCGCCCGCGCCGGTGCTGCGGCCAACGAGTCCCGCACGCTCGCCGCCCTCCGCGACGCACTCCTACCCAAACTCATCTCCGGCGAGCTGCGGGTGAAGGACGCGGAACAGTTCGTCGATAGGGCGACGGCATGACCTCGCGGGATCAGATCATCGCCTGGACCGCCGCCGGCGAGTCCGAGACCCAGGAGTTCAAGCGCACCACCGGTCAGCGGCGGGAGGCGGCGCGCACGCTCTGCGCGATGCTCAACCATCGGGGCGGACGGGTGCTCTTCGGCGTCGAGCCCGCCGGTCGCGTGGTCGGCCAGCAGGTGAGCGACCAGACGGTCGAGGAGATCGCGCAGGAGACCCGCGAGATCGAGCCGCCGGTGTTCCCCACCATCGAGCGCGTGGGCGTGGGCGGCGGGCGCGAGGTGCTCGTGGTGGCGGTCGGCCCCGGCTACAGCCAGCCGCACACCCATCGCGGGCAGGCGTATCGGCGCGTCGGCACGACCAGTCAGGCGCTGTCGCGGGAGGAGTACAACCGCGTGCTCATCGAGCGGCTCCACACGGAGTCACGATGGGAGATCCAGCCGGCGGACGGCTGGTCGGTTGCGGACCTCGACGAGGAGGAGATCCGGCGGACCTTGGAGGAAGGCATCCGCATCGGCCGCGTCGGGGAGCCGGGCACTCGTGAGCCGGAGGCCATCTTGCGTGGTCTGGGCCTCATCAAGCAGGGCGCCCTGCTCCGTGCGGCGGTCGTGCTCTTCGGTCGCGCGGACCGGCTCCTGCCCGACTACATCCAGTGCCTCCTCCGCGTGGCCCGCTTCCGGGGGACGGAGAAGGGCGAGTTCCTCGACAACCGCCGGTTCTTCGGTCACGCCTTCGAACTCCTCCGGCAGGCGGAACGGTTCCTCCTCGAGCACATGCCGATCGCGGGCCGCTTCGAGCCGGGCAGCATGGTGCGCATCGACGAGCCGGCGTACTCGCCCCTCGCGTTCCG
>CAZNIX010000804.1:0-1680 GCA_964573125.1 uncultured Thermoanaerobaculia bacterium | reverse complement strand
CGGCGCACCCCGGGCAGGCGGCGAGGTGGCCCGCGAGCGCCTCGGACTCGGCCGGCTCCAGCTCGCCGTCGAGGGCGGCCGAGAGCGCCTCGCGGGCGCGGTCGCACTTCACGCCGGCGCCTCCGCGGCGCCGCCCGCGGCCGCGGGCGCGAGCAGCGCCATCAGCGTCGCGCGCGCCTTGTGCAGGCGCGAGCGGACGGTGCCGATCGGCACCGCGAGCACGTCGGCGATCTCGGCGTAGGAGAGGTCCTGCCACTCGCGCAGCACGAGCACCTCGCGCTGCCAGGCGGGCAGGCGCGCCATCGCCGTCCCGACCACCCGCTGCGCCTCGCCGTGCTCGCAGCGCACCTGCGGCCCGGGCCCGCGGTCGGGGAGGCCTTCCAGCGCCTCTTCGGGCAGCGCGAACCAGCGCTCGGGCGCGCGCCGGCGCAACGCGCGCTGGTGGTTGCGGCAGACGTTGCGCGCGAGGGTGTAGAACCAGGTGCGGAAGCGCGCGCCGCCGCGGAAATGGCCGGCGACGCGGTAGAGCTGGAGGAAGACCTCCTGGGTGATGTCCTCGGCCGAGCGCTCGGTGACGCCGCGCTGCCAGCGGACGAACTGGAAGACCGGCGCCTGGTAGCGCCGCATCAGGACCTCGAACGCGGCGGCGTCGCCGGCGGCGGTGCGCTCGATCAGCGCCTCGTCGGAGAGGTCGGCGCGGGCGGCGACGCGCTCGGCGGCGCGCCGGCGGGACGCCCATCCCACGGCGGTCGCCGCCGCCGGGTGGAAGTCGATCGGGGTGCTGGTCGCCATCGCGCGTCCTCCTCCGCTTCCCTCGCTGCGGCTCCTTCCTAGCCCTCGAACCCCAGGTTGACCGGCTCCTTCGGCAGCTCGCGCCGCGGCACCGCGGTCACCGGCACGTCCCGGCCGACGACCTCGAACGCCAGGTCGTCGGCCCAGACCTTGCCCGAGCCTACCAGCATGAAGCCGAACGCGACCGCCTCGGCGCGGTCTTCGACGTCGAGGACGACCGCGACGCGGGTCCATTCCGCGGTCTCCCGCACCGGCTCCTCCTCGGTGTTGTCGAACGCCAGACTGCTGCCGGCGGAGCCGTCGATGCGCAGCCACAGCCCGGCCCAGGCCTGGTCGTGATCGACCGCCTCGGTGCGCAGCCAGCCGGTGAACCGCACCCGCTTGCCGCGGTAGCGCTCGGCGTCCACCCGCTGCATCACCGTGCCGTAGACCGGCGGCGCCGCGGTCCACGACTGGAGGTAGGCGCTGGTGCCGCCCTGACGCGTCACCGCGGTGTCGACGCCGGCCCGGAACTGGCGCGGCGCCTTGCCGTCCTTGAACCAGCCGGCCGGCAGATCGGCGGCGGCCGCGGTGAGCTGCACCGCGAGCACCGCGCCGAGGGCGAGCGACGCCCGCAGCGCCGGCCGCGCCGGCCGCCGGAAGGCTGGGGATGGCGGGGTAGAAGCCACGGTTCCATCCTATTGGACACCGAAGCTCGCCGGATGGTTCGCCCGAGCAAGCTGACGCACCACGGCAAGGAGGTCCGGTCCGTGGGCGCTCTTCCCCGCCGCCTCAAGCAAACCGAAACGCCGCGGCAAGGAGGTCCGGTCCGTGGGCGCTCCTCTCCGGCAGCTCTGAGCCCCCCAACGCGGCCAGGCCCGCGTCTTGGCAGCCACTAACCGGGTGGAG
>CAZNIX010000803.1:0-1680 GCA_964573125.1 uncultured Thermoanaerobaculia bacterium | reverse complement strand
GGTCGGCGGCGCCGCCGACCCGCGCGCCGCGGCCGCGCTCGAAGGGCTGGCGCTCGCCCGCCAGGGCCGCCGGCGCGACAGCATCCCGCGCATCCGCGAGGCCTTCCCGGCGCTCGGCAGCGCGCACCAGGCCGGCGTGCCCGGCGAGGCGCTGCGCCTCTACTACCCGCTCGAGTTCGAAGCGCTGGTCCGCGCCCACGCCGACCGCCACGACCTGCCGCTCCACCTGGTGCTCGGTATGATCCGCCAGGAGAGCGCGTTCGACGTCGGCGCCCGCAGCCGGGCCGGCGCCCGCGGGCTGATGCAGGTGATGCCGGCCACCGGCCGCGAGGTGGCGCGCCGGCTCGGCCTGGGGTGGTCGTCGTCGCGCCTGACCGAGCCCGACTACAACCTGCGCCTGGGCACGGCCTACTTCCGCCAGGTGCTGGCGATGTTCGACGGCGACGTCGAGCTGGCGCTCGCCGGCTACAACGGCGGCCCCTACCGCATCCAGCGCCTGTGGCGGGAGGCGCGCGGCTCCGAAGAGCTGGACTCCTTCCTCGAGGGGCTCGACATCCCGGAGTCGCGGATCTACGTCAAGCGCATCCTGCTGCTGGCGGACAGCTATCACCAACTCTATCCCCAGAGCGTCGAGACGGCAGCCGCCCTGCCGGCGGATGCGTAACGCGCGCCCGGGGAGGGGGGCGCAGCCCCCCTCTGATATATTCCGGACGCCCCCGGGGCCGGGGGTTTTCGGGTCCATAGCTCAGCGGTTAGAGCGTCCGGCTCATAACCGGCAGGTCCCTGGTTCGAATCCAGGTGGACCCACAGCGAGAGGGTTCCGCCACCGGCGGAGGGGGTAGCGAAGTTTCATGACCCGGCACCTGGACACCATCGTCGAGCTCCAGGACACCCTGACCCGCCTCGCGGCGGCCCGCGCCCGCCTCTCCGGCATCCCCGACTGGATGCAGGAGCTGCACGCCGAGCACGCCGCGGAGCGGGCGGCGATCGAGGCGCTCGAGGCCGCCGCCGAGCAGGCCCGGCACGAGCGCCGCGAGGCCGAGGCGGCGATCGCCGACGCCCAGGAGAAGCTCCAGCGCTACCAGCAGCAGATCAACGCGGTGACCACCACTCGCGAGTACGGCGCGCTGCTCCAGGAGATCGACCACGTCAAGGCGCAGATCCGCACCGGCGAGGAGCAGGGGCTGGCCGCGCTCGAGCGCCAGGACGAGGCGCGCCGCGCCGCCGAGGAGAAGCGCCAGGCGTTCCGCGAGCTCGACGAGCGCTACGCCCGCGAGCTGACCCGCTGGGAGGGCGAAAAGCCCGCGGTGGCGGCCGAGATCGGCGCGCTCGAGGCGCGCGTGGCGGAGCTGCGCGCGCGCGTGCCGCGGCCGCACCTGGTCCTCTTCGAGCGCCTGCTCGAGCGCATGGGCGGCGCCGCCCTCGCCCCGGTGCGCCGGCTCGAGACCCCCGGCCGCGGCGCCCAGGTCTGGCACTGCGGCGCCTGCAACTACCGCGTGCGCCCGCAGGCGGTGGTCGAGATCCACAACCGCGGGAGCCTGGTGCAGTGCGAAAGCTGCAAGCGGATCCTCTACCTCGAGGAGGCGCCGGCGTGAGCCGCCGCGCGCCGGCCTGAGCCGGCCGCGCCGCCGGGCCGCACCGCCGTGCCGACGGAACCCTCGGCGGACGCCGCCGGCGCCG
>CAZNIX010000802.1:0-1682 GCA_964573125.1 uncultured Thermoanaerobaculia bacterium | reverse complement strand
CCGGGCGCGCGCGCCGAGGGCGGCGAGGCCAAGGCGGGAGAGAAGAAGGGCGACGAGGGCGAGCGCGGCGCCGGCCGCACGCGCCCGCCCAAGCCCCCCGGCGGCGGCTGAGGCGGAGGGGCGAAAGCGTCATGAATCGTGAAGGAGGCGAACCGATGAGCGCGACCACGATCCCGACCCGCGTCACCGCCCGCGACCTGATGAGCCGCGAGGTGGCGGCGGTCGACCCCGAGATGTCCCTGACCGAGCTGGCGACCTTCCTCGAGGACCGGGGGATCAGCGGCGCCCTGGTGCGCGCGCGCGACGGCCGGCCGGTCGGGGTGGTCTCGGTCTCCGACATCTCCTCCGCCGAGACCCTCGCCGGCCGGACGCCGGACACCGCGGCCAGCCGCGCCGGCTTCTACAACCAGGCCTGGGAGGCGGAGTTCGACGACTCCGACATCGAGGCGATCCGCATCGAGGAGAGCGCGCTGACGGTCGGCGACGTCATGACCCCGGAGGTGGTGGCGGTGACCGCCGACGCCGCGGTCGCCGAGATCGCCCGCGCCATGCTCGACCAGCACATCCACCGGGTGTTCGTGCGCGAGGGCGACGCGATCGTCGGCCTGGTGTCGACCACCGACCTGCTCGGCGTGCTCGCCGGCCCGGATCAGGAGTGAGACCACTCGCGCCAGAGCGCGAACACCACGCTGAGCAGGACCGGGCCGACGAACACCCCGACCAGCCCGAACGCGCCGAGGCCGCCGAGCACGCCGAAGAAGACGAGCAGATAGGGTACCCGGATCGCGCCGCTGATGAACAGCGGCCGCAGCAGGTTGTCCATCGAGGCGACGACCAGCGTCCCCCACAGGAGCAGGCCGACGCCGGCGAGCAGCTCGCCCTGGAACAGCAGCCAGAGCGCCGCCGGGACCATCACCACGCCGGTGCCGTAGGGGACGAGGGCGAGCAGGCCGGTGACGATCCCGAGCAGGATCGGCGCCGGCACGCCGGCCACCGCGTAGCCGAGCGCCGCGAGCACACCCTGCACCGCGGCGGTGATCAGCAGCCCGCGGACGACGGCGCGGATGGCGTCGCCGACGGCGTCGAGCCGCCGCTCGACGGTCTCGCCGCCGAGGTGCCGGGCGGCGGCGCGGATCTGGCGCACGATCTCGTCGCCGTCGCGGAAGAAGTAGAAGAGGACGAGCAGAGCGATGCCGGTCTTGACCACGTTGCGACCGACCCGGCCCGCGGTCTGGAGCAGGAGGTCCTGCACGAGCTGCACGTTGTCGCGCAGCCACTGCTCGACCGCCCCGGGCTCGAGATAGCGCGGCAGCCCGGCGATCCAGCCGCCGACGAT
Organism: uncultured Thermoanaerobaculia bacterium; assembly: GCA_964573125.1. Classification (GTDB taxonomy): domain Bacteria; phylum Acidobacteriota; class Thermoanaerobaculia; order Multivoradales; family JBCCEF01; genus CAVSQV01. The sequence continues at coordinate 346 of CAZNIX010000802.1, read as the reverse complement.
CGGCAACCCGGTGAGCCACTCCGGCAGGCGCGGCGGATCGTCCTGGAGAGCGTCGATCTGTCGCGCCGCGCCGCGGATCTCCTCGAGCAGGCCGGCCGAGGCCGCCGCCAGGGGGCCGACGATCGCGAGCAGCACGAAGCCGGACATCAGGGCCGCGGCGAGGGTCCGCCGGCCGCCCAGCCGCGCGCGCAGCCACGCGAGCAGCGGCCAGATCGCGAACGCGAGGATCGCGGCCCAGCAGAGCGGCACGACGAACGGGCGGAGCACGGCCCAGGCGCCGGCGAGCAGGAGCAGCGCCAGCGCGGCGCCGACCGCGACGCGCAGCCACGGCGGCGCCGGCGCCCGC
>CAZNIX010000801.1:0-1686 GCA_964573125.1 uncultured Thermoanaerobaculia bacterium | reverse complement strand
CGAACCGCGGACGAACGCCCGCGCACCGGGGCGGGCGGGGCGCGGACCGGGGTCGGGAGGGCGCGAGAGCGCGGCGGTCGGGCGTCGGCGGCATCGGGTCGCTCCTCTCTCGCGGGCCGCCGCTCGGCGGCGGCGTCCCGGGACGGTCTCGTGGGCAGGGCGGCGGCGGGCGGATCTTACCGCCGGCGGCCGGCCGACCGCGGCCTTCCGTGCGCGGCGTGAAACATTCGCCGCGCCCGGGTCGTCTTGGGAGAAACGGCGCCGCGCCCGGCTCCGCCGGGAGCGGCCGACGCAACCGAGGACCCGAACCGAACGACCCGCACCGAGCGCGCCGCTCCGAGCCCGGACGAACTCGACCGCGCCTCGAGCCCGCGCCCGAAGCCTGCATCCCAGACCATCGATCCGAGGAGACAACGCCATGAGCCTCAGTTCCAGTCCGCTTCGTCACCGCCCGCGCGCCGGCCGCCTGGCCGCCGCCGCCCTGATCGCGCTCTGCGCCGCCGCCGGCAGCGCCGCCGCCGACGATCTCTGGCTCCACGTCGCGGTCGACGAGGGGCCGGAGGGCGCGCGCGTGCGCGTCAACCTGCCGCTCGCGATGGCCGAGACCGCGCTCGGCATGATCCCCGAGGAGGAGCTGCGCGGCGGCAAGGTCCGCTTCGAAGACTCCGAGCTGACGGTCGCCGAACTGCGCCAGCTCTGGAACGAGCTGCAGACCGCCCCCGACGCCACCTTCGTCGAGGTCGAGGAGACCGACCAGCGGGTGCAGGTCTCGAAGTCCGGCGGCTACATGCTGGTCAAGGCGTTCGAGGGCGGCGAGAAGAACCAGCAGGTCGACGTCCGCATCCCCGCCGCCGTGGTCGACGCCCTGCTCTCCGGCGAGGGCGAGGAGCTGGACGTCGCCGCCGCGGTGCGCGCGCTCGCCAGCCACGGCGCCGGCGAGCTGGTGACGGTGACCGACGACGAGACCAAGGTGCGGGTGTGGGTGGACGGCCTGGCCGAGATGCGCTGAGTGCGCGCGCCGACCACGAGGAGACGACGATGAGCGCTCAACCCCAACCCGTCCGCCGCCGCGGCTTGTGGATCGCGGTCGGTGCCGCCTGCGTGCTCGCCGCCGGCACCGCCGCCGCCGCCGGTATCACGGCGGCCGCCGTCCGCCGCGTCGAGATCGTGCGCGTCGCGGTCACCGAGCACGGCCACGACCCGGTGTCGTTCGACATCGTCCTGCCCGGCGCCCTGTTCGAGGCCGGCCTCGCGGTGGCGCCGCGGGTGATGCCCGCCGACGCCCGCCTCGAGGTGCGCGACCAACTCGGCGAGTGGGGACCGCTCGCCGTGGCGTTGCTCGACGAGATCGCCCGTCAGCCCGACTTCACCCTGGTCGAGGTCGACGACCGCGGCGAGCACGTCGAGGTGCACAAGCGCGGCCGCCACCTGGTGATCCAGGTGCGCTCGGACGATGCCGACGTCGACGTCCAGGTGCCGCTCTCGCTCGTCGCGAGCGCGGTCGACGCCTTCGACGTGTAGGCGATCGCCGCCGCAACCCTGCGGCCACGCGCCTCGTATCCGGCCCCCGGGGAAGCCTCCCCGGGGGCCTTCGTACTTGGGGCATATAAAATCGAGCAAGGAGGCACTGCGATGAAAAAGGCGGCCAAGATCGGCCTGGTCCTGATCCTCGTCCTGGTGCTGGCG
>CAZNIX010000800.1:1478-1697 GCA_964573125.1 uncultured Thermoanaerobaculia bacterium | reverse complement strand
CCCGCTCTCGTCGCCGGCCGAGACCGCGCCCGCGGCCGCGGGCGCGGCCGGCGGGCCGCCGTCGCCGGCGGGGGGGGCCACCAGCTCGGGCTCGGCCGGCAGCTCGGCGGCGAGGCGGCGGAAGCCGGCGGCCTCGGGGGGCGGGTCGAGGCGGATGAAGGCCTGCTCTTCGAGGTGGGCGAAGTAGTCCTCGATCTCCCGGGCGGCGCGGCGCTCGCG
>CAZNIX010000800.1:0-1468 GCA_964573125.1 uncultured Thermoanaerobaculia bacterium | reverse complement strand
GGGCGGACGTAGGAGGGCTCGCGCGCGACGACCTCGACCAGGTGGGCGCCGCCGCGGGCCGCGATCGGCTCGGCGAGGGCGCCGGCCGGAAGCCCCCAGACCGCGCGCTCGAGCTCGGGGTCGAGGTCGCCGGGGGCGACCCAGCCGTGGTCGATCAGCCCGCTGGCGGTGCCCGCGGCCGAGCGCTCCGCGGCGACCTCCGCGAGCGGCCGGCCGGCAAGCACCTCGGCGCGGATCGCCGCCGCCAGCTCCAGGCGCCGCTCGGGCTCGGGGGTCGCCTCCTCGAGCACGACCAGCTCGCGCAGGTGGAGCTTCTCGGGCACCTGGAACTGCTCGGGGTGGTCGCGGTACCAGCGGCGGAGGATCTCCTCGTCGATCTCGATCTTGGCGTAGACCTCGCGCCCGAGCACGGTCTGGGAGAGCAGGCTCTTGCGCGTCTGCTCCCGGAGCTGGGCGAGGGTCATGCCGCTCCCGGCGAGCGCCTGCGCGAACTCCTCGTCGGCGGTCAGCTCCATCCGCTCGCGGATGCGCGCGATCTGCTCGTCGACCTGCTGGTCGGTGATCGCGATGCCGAGCTGGCGGGCGCGGGAGACCAGCAGCAGGTCCTCGTACATGTTGCGGTAGACGCGCTCGCCGAGCTGGGCGAGGGCCTCGCGCCGCTGCTGCAGGGTGAGGTCGGGGCGGCCGAGGATCATCTGCTCGAGGTCGGCCTTGCGCAGCTCGTAGTCGCGCAGGGTGGCGACCTCGTCGTTGACGCGCATGACGAACCGGCTGACGACGGCGGCGCGCGCCGGCGCCGGCGCGGCCAGGGCGGCGGCGAGCAGGGCGGCGCCGGCGAGGCGGCGGCGGCGGCGAGTGCCACTAGCGGTCTTCGGCAATGTAGCGACCCTGGTAGTTGAACGGGAGGTTGCGCTCGAGGACGGCGACATTGTACCGGCGGCGCGCCTCGGCCACCAGTTCCGCGAGCCGGGCGTCGGCGCGCTCGCGCCGGAGCCGGCGGCCGATCTCCGCCCGCGCCTCGGCCAGCGGCACCTCGGCGGCGGGCAGCCGCTCGACGACCTGGAACAGGTGGAAGCCGTATTCGGCCTCGACCACGGCGCTCACCTCGTAGGGGCGCAGGCGGAAGATGGTGTCGGCGTAGGTCGGCGGCAGCTCGTCGCGCGCCAGCTCCCCCTGGAGGCCGCCGGCGGCGATCGACGGGTCGCGCGAGTGGCGGCGCGCGGCGTCGGCGAAGCGGGCGCCGGCGACGATCTCCGCGCGCGCTCGCTCGGCGCTCGTCCGGTCGTCGAACAGCGCCTGGTGCAGGCGCACCCGCTCGGGGCGGCGGAACTCGGCGCGGTGGGCCTCGTAGTAGGCCTCGACTTCTCCCGCGGTCGGCCCGGCGTCGGCCTCCGTCTCGAGCAGCCGCTCGACCGCGCGCCGGGGCTCGGCGCCCGCCGGCGCCAGCCCGCGCTCCGCGGCGAGCGCG
>CAZNIX010000799.1:1148-1701 GCA_964573125.1 uncultured Thermoanaerobaculia bacterium | reverse complement strand
GTGGCCCGGCGGCAAGGGGCGGCGGCGCCGCGGCGGAGATCGGCGACCCGGCGGTCGCCGGCATCCACGCGTTCACCGGCTCGCCGGCGGTCCTCCCCGCGCCCGCGTCCGTGCCCGTGCCCGCCTCGGGCTCGCCGGTCGCGCGTGCGCTCGCCACCATGCGCGCGGCCAGCGAAGCCCTCATCGCGCCCGGCGAGGTGCTCGAGTGCGTGCCCGATCCGCACCTCTACCGCACCAGGACCGGCGACCACGTGCCGATGCCCGACGGCCTGGCCTTCGCGCCCGACCTCGACGCCGCCGGCGCGGCGCTCGCGGCGGCGCGCCACCTCGCCGAGCGCGCGCCCGAGCTGGGGCTCGAGGTCACCCGCCATCGGCCGCGGGTGCTCGCCGCGCACCCGCTCCCGGCCGAGCCGGCCGCCCTCCACAAGCGCCCGTTCGAGGATCCGGTGCGCGCCCATCTGACCTTTTTCTACCTCGGCCCCGAGGTGCGGCTCGGCTGGTTCGTCTCGCTCGTGCTGCCCGGCCTCGGCGGCATCTGGGACCCGATCGGCGG
>CAZNIX010000799.1:0-1138 GCA_964573125.1 uncultured Thermoanaerobaculia bacterium | reverse complement strand
CGCGCGGGTGCCGCGATGCGGCGTCGAGCGCGCGCGCGGGCCGCGGCCGGGTGTTCGCGGACGACCCGGAGGCGGGGCCGCGAACGCGCCGCGACCTCGACTTCCCGCTCTCGCTCGCGGCGCTGCCGGCGGTCCGGCCGCGCGATCCCCTCCCCGCCGCCTTCCCCCACGCCTGGGTGGCCGACCGCAAGACGCTCGGCAACAACGTGCGCGCCCAGCGCTTCGGCGGCCGCGCGCTCGCCGGCTCGCTCGCCGGCGGGCGGGTGATCTTCGCGCCCGCGGACGCCGGCGGCGGCGACCAGCGGGTGCTCAACGCCTTCTACCAGTGCAACCGGATGCACGACCTCTTCTACCTGCTCGGCTTCGACGAGGCGGCGGGCAACTTCCAGGAGCGCAACGTCACCGGCGCCGGGCGCGGCGGCGATCCGCTCGAGGTGCGCATCGTCGAGATCGTGCCGCGCGGCGACGCCCGCTTCGAGGTGCGCGCGGACGGCGCCCGCCCGCGGCTCGCCCTCGGCACCACCGCCGCCGGCCGCCACACCGCGCTTTCGGCCGACGTCGTGATCCACGAAGTGAGCCACGGGCTGACCGACCGCCTGGTCGGCGGCCGCGAGACGCCCCACCCGATGCAGCAGAGCTTGCAGAGCCGGGCGCTCGACGAGGGGCTGTGCGACTGGTTCGCGCTCACCGTCCAGAGCCACGCCGGACTCGGCGAGGAGCCGCCGCGCCCCGAGCGCGCGGTGTTCGGCGCCTGGGCCGCGGACGACCCCGAGCGCGGGCTGCGGCCGCGCTCCTACCGCGACTACCCGCTCGGATTCGGCGACCTCGCCGGCCCCGGGCTCGCCGAGCCCCACGCCGCCGGCCAGGTGTGGTGCGCGGCGCTGCTCGCCGCCAACCGGGGCATCGGCGAGGTGCTCGGCGACCGCCGGCGCGGGCACGAGGTCGGTTGGCAGCTCGCGGTCGACGCCCTCAAGCGGCTGTCGCGGACGCCGCTCTCGATCACCTACCTCGCGCTGCGCGACCGCATCTACGAGGCGCTCGACGAGCTGGCGGCGAACCCGCCCGCGCGCGCCGGCGGCGAGCCGCTGCTGCCGCCGGGGAGCGGCGGCGAGGTCGCGGCCGCCGTGCGCGCCGCGTT
>CAZNIX010000798.1:479-1701 GCA_964573125.1 uncultured Thermoanaerobaculia bacterium | reverse complement strand
CCGCGGCGAGCGCGGCGAGCGCGGCGACGGCGAACATCGCGAAGCGCGCCGGCGTGCGCACGCCGGCGAGCCCCGGCACCACGGCGTGAAGCCAGGCGTAGGGGACGACCTTTTCCTCCCCGACCGGGATCGCGAGGTTGGGCCCGAAGCCCAGCAGCAGGGCGACGATTCCGAGCAGCAGCAGGGCGCCCGCCCGGCCCCTGGCGGGCGGAGCGAGCCCGCCGCGCCGGAAGCCGCCGAGCGCGGCCGCGGCGGCGACCGCCAGGAGCGGCACCAGCCCGAGGTCCCACGGGTAGGCGTCGGGGGCCTCCGACCAGCCGAAGACGCGCCCGGCGAGCCAGTGCCCGCGGGCGGGGAGGACGAGGTCGCCGGGCAGGAGGGCGCCGCGGACGTCGACCAGCGGGCGCTCGAACCCCATCGCGCCGAGCCGCGACCGCTGCGCGAGCAGCCACGGCAGGGCGAGGAGCAGCCCGGCGGCGAGCGGGGCGAGGCGGAGCGCCATCGCTCGCCGCCGTCTCCGGTGGGCGGCGAGCGCCGGCAGGACCGCGACCGGCAGCAGCAGGGTCAGGAACAGCCCGTACTGGACGCAGGTCAGGAAGGTCAGCAGGTAGGCCGCTCCCGCTCCCCAGGCCCAGCGCCACCGGAGGTCCCCGGAGAGGGCGAGCAGAGCGGCCAGGCAGGCGAGTGGAAACCCGCCGGCGAGCAGATGGAGGACGCCGAGCTGCTGCGTCGCGTACGTGCCGCCCGCGATCCAGAGGCTCGCCCAGAGCGCGGCGAGCCGGTCCGCCGTCAACTGGCGGGCCAGCAGGTAGCCACCGAGGCCGAAGCTCGCGAGGTAGAGCCAGAGCACCAGGTCGTAGGCCGCGATCGGACCGACGACGCGCGCGAGCAGCGCGACCGCGAGCGCGGTCGCCGGCTGGGTCTCCGACCAGGCGAAGGTCCCGCGATGGGGATGGAAGATCGGCGCGTCCCAGTAGGGACGGCCCTCGCCCAGGGCCTCTCCCGTCCACTCCGTCGAGAACAGGCCGAACAGCGCGACCGTGGGCGGCCCGCCGCCCGCGGGGATGGCGCTGTCGAGGCGGAGCGCGAGCGGCCAGGTGAAGAGGACGGCCGCCAGCGCCAGGACTGCGGCGGCGCCGGCGGCCTCCCGGCGCCAGGCCCGGCCCGGCGCCGGCGCGGCCTCGGGCGGCTCGCGGCGCCTCACCCGGCGGTCACGGCGTCA
>CAZNIX010000798.1:0-469 GCA_964573125.1 uncultured Thermoanaerobaculia bacterium | reverse complement strand
CCTGGGGCGCCTCGCCGAACAGCTTCGTGCAGATGTTGGGAATCAGCACCGGGATCGGCTCGAACGCGGGCGCCGGCGCCTCCGCCTCCGCCTCGGTCTCCGTCTCGGCGATCAAGGGGCAGTTGGGCGTGCCGTTGGCGTTGTTGCACCTCCACACGCCGTCGGCGCAACAGGTATGCCCCTCGAAGCAGATCGGGTTGCCGTTGACCCCCGGCTCCTCGGCCGGATCGCAGCAGGCGGGGCGGAACGACAGGGTCATCGACTGCTGGCCCATGTCCCAGGAGTGGGTCGCCGCGCCGAGCCGGATGAGCCGCACCGTGTCGATCACCGCCGCCCGCCGGGAGACCAGCCCGAACTCCTCGCCGTACTGGATCACCCCGAGCGCGGGGCCGGTGACGCTGTTGATCGCCGGGCGCCGGGCCAGACTGCCGCTCGCGGTCCACAGGTAGGGCGGAGAGTAGACCTCGGC
>CAZNIX010000797.1:1470-1705 GCA_964573125.1 uncultured Thermoanaerobaculia bacterium | reverse complement strand
AGGACGGCGAGCAGGGCGGCGGCCAGAGCGCCGGCGCGCGCCCGCCGCGCCGGCGCCGGCTCGCGGTCGGCGGGCATGGGGCGGAGTCTACCCGCGGCGGCGCGCTACACTCCCGGCGTGAGCCGCCGCCTGCTCGTCTTCGCCAAGCCGGCGCGGCCGGGGCGGGTCAAGACCCGGCTGATCGGCGCGCTGACGGCCGACCAGGCGGCGGCGCTGCACGCGGCGCTGTTGCGCG
>CAZNIX010000797.1:0-1460 GCA_964573125.1 uncultured Thermoanaerobaculia bacterium | reverse complement strand
CAGCCGAAGCCGTTCCAGAGCCGGTTCTTCGGGTCGGTGGTGCCGTCCGAGTAGACCAGGTCGGCCTGGTTCAGCCCGGCAGGCACGGCCTGCAGGGTCAGGTTCGCGGAGGGCGAGACGCCGCCGCCCTGGTCGCCCCCCTGGGTGCGCCAGCAGGGGCCGGAGTTGGGCGCGCGGCTGCACCGGGCGCTCGCGGACGCCGCCGCCCGGGGCCACGCCGCGGTGGCGGCGGTCGGCAGCGACCACCCCGACCTCGGCCGCGCCGACGCCGAGGCCGCGTTCGCGCGCGTCGAGGCCGGCGCCGGCGTCGCGCTCGTCCCCGCCGGCGACGGCGGCTACGCGCTGATCGCCCTCGCCGCCGCCGCCGTCCGCCCGGAGCTGTTCGCCGGCATCCCCTGGAGCACTCCGCGCGTGCTCGCGGAGACCGTCGCCCGCTGCCGCGCCCTCGGCCTCGAGGTCGCCCTCCTCCCCGAGCGCCGCGACCTCGACACCTCGGAGGACCTCCGGCGCCTCGCCGCCGGGTTCGGCGCGGGCGTGGGCGGCTGCCCGCGCACGCGGGCGCTGTTCGAGGCCTGGGGCCGCCGCGCGCCCGCGGGCTACAATCCGCCGCCATGAGGATCCTCACCGCCGAGGCGATGGCGGCGGTCGACCGGCGCGCGATCGAGGAGGTCGGCATCCCGGGGCCGGTGCTGATGGAGAACGCGGCGATCGGGCTCGCCGACGCGGTGGGGGAGCTCTACCCCGAGGCCGAGGCGGTGGCGATCTTCTGCGGGCCGGGCAACAACGGCGGCGACGGGCTGGCGCTCGCGCGCCACCTCGACGGCCGCGGCTACGAGGTCGCCGCCTTCCTCGCCGCGTTCGGCGGGCCCCGGTCCGAGGACTGCGCGGCGCAGCTCGCGATCCTCCGCCACCACGCCGCGGTCGAGATCGTCGAGCTCTCGGAGGACGGCGACCTCGCCCCGGCGCTCGCCGCCGCCCGCGAGCACGACCTGGTGGTCGATGCCCTGTTCGGCACCGGCCTCGCGCGGGCGCTCGACGGGCGCTTCGCCGAGCTGGTCGCGGGGATCAACGAGCTGCCGACTCCGGTCGTCGCGGTCGACCTGCCGAGCGGGCTCGCGGGCTCGAGCGCCGAGATCCCCGGCCCCTGCGTCGAGGCCGACGCCACGGTCACGTTCGCCGCGCCCAAGATCGCCCACGTCTTCCCGCCCGCGGCCGGCGCGGTCGGCGAGCTGGTGGTCGCCGACCTCGGGCTGCCGCCGCACCTGGTGGAGGAGGCCGCGGGCGACCTCCACCTCGCGCGCCCGGAGGACCTCGCCGGCCTGCTCCCCGAGCGCGAGCCGGCGAGCCACAAGGGGGACTACGGCCACGCGATCCTCGTCGCCGGCTCGGCCGGCAAGGCGGGGGCGGCGGCGCTCGCCGCGCGCGCCGCGGTGCGCGCCGGCGCCGGCCTGGTCACCGTC
>CAZNIX010000796.1:0-1712 GCA_964573125.1 uncultured Thermoanaerobaculia bacterium | reverse complement strand
CGCTCGCGCCGGGCGGCTCGGCCGCGGCGACCGCGACGCCGTGGTCCGCGCACGAGCCCGGGGAGGAGGCGCGATGAACGGCGAGCCCGGCGGCCCCTCCGCCGGCGCGACCGCCGGCGCCCGGGAACCCGACCGCTACGACGTCGCGGTCGTCGGCGGCGGCTTCGCCGGCGCCGCGTTCGCGACCCTGATCTCCCGCCTGCGTCCGGGCGTCCGCGTGCTCCTCGCCGAGGGCGGCGAGCGCCACGGGCGGAAGGTCGGCGAGGCGACGGTCGAGGTCTCGGCCTACTTCCTCCACCGCGTGCTCGGCCTCTACGACCTGCTGTCGCGCGGCCACCTGCCCAAGCACGGCCTGCGCTACTGGTTCGCCGACCGCCCCGACCGCCCGCTCGCCGAGATGAGCGAGGTCGGCGCCAGCCGGCTGCCGCTCTTGCCCACGTTCCAGCTCGACCGCTCGCAGATCGACGAGCAGCTCCTCGCGCTCGCCGCCGCCGAGGGGGTCGAGATCGCGCGGCCGGCGAGGGTCGCCGCGGCCGACCTCGGCTGGCCGGAGAGCCGGCTGCGCATCGAGCACGCCGGCGTCGGCGGGGAAGGCGGCGAGCGCACGGTCGCCGCGCGCTGGGTGGTCGACGCCTCCGGCCGCCACGCCTTCCTCGCCCGCCGCCTGCGCCTGCGCCGGCGGGTCGAGGAGCACCCGACGGCGGCGGTGTGGGCGCGATGGCGCGGGGTCGCCGACCTCGACGGCCCGGCGGTGCTCGGCGCCGACCCGCGGCGCCAGCGCCTGCCCTACGTCACCGCCGCCCGGCGTCTCGCCACCAACCACTTCTGCGGCTACGGCTGGTGGTGCTGGGTGATCCCGCTCGCCGGCGGCGAGACCTCGATCGGCGTCGTCTACAACAAGGAGCTGTACGCGCTACCCGCGGGCGACGACCTGCGCGCCCGCTACCGGCGGTTCCTCGCCGGCCAGCCCGGCCTGTGCGAGCTGGTGGCGGACGCCGAGATGGACGAGGAGGACTTCCTCTCCTACAGCCACCTCCCCTACACCACCAGCCGCTACGCCGACCGCGGCTGGGCGCTGGTCGGCGACGCGGCGTCGTTCATCGACCCCTACTACAGCCCCGGGCTCGACCACGCCTCGATCTCGGTCTACGCGACCGCGCGGATCATCGAGGACGACCTCGCCGGCCGCCTCGACGCCCCCGGCGCGCTCGCCGCCCGGCTCGATCTCCACAACGAGCGCTTCCTGCGCTCCTACCGGCGCTGGGTCGAGGCGCTCTACCTCGGCAAGTACGAGCTGTTCGGCGACGCCGAGCTGACCGCGGCGGCGTTCCTGGTCGACACCGCGCTCTACTACATGGGGGTCGTGACCCCGGTCTACCGGGACGTCGAGAACCTCCAGGACCCGGTGTTCGGGCGCACGCACGCCGCGGCCGAGCTGATCTGGCGCGGCATGTGCGCGTTTTCCCGGCGGCTGGTCCGGCTCGCCCGCTTCCGCCGCCGGGCCGGCCTCTACGGCCGGCGCAACGCCGGCTGGCGCCAGCTCAGCCCGCCGCCCGAGCTGCGGCTGGGGGCGCTCGGCATGCTCCGCCGCGGGCTCGCGATCTGGCTGCGTGCCGAGGCCGGCTACCTCCGCCACCGCCTGGTCCGCCGGCCGGGCGACCTGTCGCGCCCGGTGCCCGCGCCCGAATCCGCGCCGTGAGCCGGCCGGGCGA
>CAZNIX010000795.1:943-1713 GCA_964573125.1 uncultured Thermoanaerobaculia bacterium | reverse complement strand
GGGTCGGTTGTAGTAGGGCGCGACGACCAGCGCCGCATCCGCTCCGAGCTCGGCGGCCCGCCGGGTGGCCCGGATGGCGGCGGCGGAGCCCCCGCCGTTTCCGCTAGGAACGAGGAGTCGATATGGGCATGAACCGCGGAGTCTCGCGCCGTCAGAGAGAGCTCGACCGCCAGCGCAAGCAGCGGGAGAAGTCGGCCAAACGCGAGCAGCGCAAGCTCGAAAAACAGGAGCGCCTCGCCGCCGACCTCCCCTCGGAGACCGAGCGCAGCCTGGCCGAGATCGTCCCCGGCCCGCAGCCGTCCGACGAAGAGGGCGGAGGACCTACCCCCCGACCTTGATCGGCTCCCCCAGCTCGTCGAGCGAGAAGTTGGCCATGATCTGGTGGCCGTTGAAGTCGAGCACGCGGATGTCCTCCTCGCCCTCGAGGTCGCGCGACACGCTGTCGTAGGCGTGGGCGTAGCGCTGGCGCACCGCCCCGAGGTCGACCTGGTAGGCGATGAACTTGCCGATCCCCTTGTAGCGGAGCTTTTCGACCAGCCGGGGATCGGTCAGCTCGGGGTAGGTCGAGAGCACCAGGATCGGGCCGGTGCCGGTGAAGATCAGGTAGGCGCGGGGGAGGGTCTCGGTGGTCATCGCCCCCCAGTCTCTCACGACTGCGCGGCCGCCGGCGCGGCCGGCGCGCACCGGCCCGCCCGGCCCCGGGTGATACACTGCGCCGCCGCGACGGGCGGGCCGCCGCCCGCCGCTCACCCCCACAGCCCGTGGCCCCG
>CAZNIX010000795.1:0-933 GCA_964573125.1 uncultured Thermoanaerobaculia bacterium | reverse complement strand
TGACCCCGCCACCCGACGACCCCGCGATGAAGAACACCCCCCAACCGCGCCAGCTCGTCTTCGACCCGACGCCGGAGATCTTCGCCACCGACAGCGGCGGCGGCTTCTCCTTCCCGCTCCAGGTCGACGGCCAGGGCTTCCTCGACACCGCGCCCTACGACGAGGTCCGCTTCGTGGTCTCGGTCTGGCACCCGTCGAGCCAGCGCTCGATCGACCTCGACCGCGCCTACGTCGAGATCCAGGCCGCGTTCGATCCCGAGGACGGCCACTGGACGAAGATCGCGGAGATCGAGCCGGTGGTCCCGGCCTACGGCGGCGGCGACGCGTTCGACGGCTGGATCGTGCTGCCGGTGCTCGGCACCGGCTGCTCGTTCGCGCTCGTCGGCAGCGGATTCGAGCCGCGCTCGCGGCTGCAGATCCGCGCCAGCGCCTACTTCGTGCCCTGACCGGCGCCCCGGCCCCGGCGTGCCCGTCCCGGTGAAGATCGCGCCATGAAGCACCACGACCTGCTCCGGCGGCTCGCCCGGCCGGCCGACACCAAGATCGTGCTCCTGGTGCTCGACGGCGTCGGCGACCTGCGCACCGCCGAGCAGCCCGCGACTCCGCTCGCCCGCGCCGCCACGCCGAACCTCGACGCGCTCGCCGCCCGCTCCTCGCTCGGCCGCATCGTGCCGGTGGCGCCCGGGATCACCCCCGGCAGCGGACCCGGGCACCTCGCGCTCTTCGGCTTCGACCCGACCGACGCCGAGGCCGACATCGGCCGCGGCGTGCTCGAGGCGCTGGGCGCGGACCTCGAGGTGCGGCGCGGCGACGTCGTGGCGCGCGGCAACTTCGCCACCGCCGACGCCGAGGGCAACCTCACCGACCGCCGCGCCGGCCGCATCCCGACCGCCGAGAGCGAGCGGCTGACCGCGGCGCTGCGCGCGGCGCTCG
>CAZNIX010000794.1:0-1713 GCA_964573125.1 uncultured Thermoanaerobaculia bacterium | reverse complement strand
CCCCGGACCAGCACGGTGTACCGCCCGGCCGGCGCCGCCGCGCCGGGCCACGACTCGACCGCGCCGTCCGGCCAGTGGACGATGACTTCGGCCAGCTCGCCGTCGGCGCCGAGGCCGGCGAGCACCCGCGGGTCGTTGGCCACCAGGTAGCTGCCGTCCGCGCGCACCCGCCGCCACAGCGTGCCGCCGCCGGCGAGCCGGAACGCGACCCGTGCGCCGTAGGCGTCGCGGCCGCCCGCGGCGAGCACGAGCCGCAGCCCGACCCAGCGCCGGTCCTGCCCGGTCTGGTTGATCAGCAGGCGCGCCGGGCCGTTGTTGCGGGTGATGAGCACGTCGGCGTCGCCGTCGTTGTCGACGTCGCCGAACGCCGCGCCGCGCCCGACCGCCGGCTCGGTGAAGTGGGGACCGGCGCGCGCGGTCGCGTCCTCGAAGCGGCCGTCGCCGGCGTTGCGGAAGAACTGGTCGGTCTGGCGCAGCGGGTAGGGATCGCCGGCCGCGGCCTGGAGCGGGTCGATGCGCACGTGGCCGTTGACCGCGAGCAGGTCGAGCCGACCGTCGTTGTCGGCGTCGAACCAGGCGGCGCCGAAGCCGGTCCGGCCGCGGCTCGGCGGCGCGAGGCCGCTCTCGGCGCTCCAGTCGTCGAAGCGGCCGCTCCCGTCGTTGCGGTAGAGCGTGTTGGTCTCGTCGTCGATGTGGGTCATGAACAGGTCGTCGTCGCCGTCGCCGTCGAAATCGCCGGCGTCTACGCCCATGCTCGCCTCGGGCTCGCCGGCCTCGTTGTAGGCGCAGCCGGCGAGGAGCGCCTCGTCGGCGAACGCGCCGTCGCCCTGGTTGCGCCAGAGGAAGTTCGCGGTGTCGTCGTTGGCGACGTAGAGGTCGGGCCGGCCGTCGCGGTCGAAATCGGCGGCGACCACGCCGAGGCCGGGGCCGGAGACGGCGGCGATCCGCGCCGCCGCCGAGACGTCCTCGAACGTGCCGTCGCCGCGGTTGCGCAGGAGGCGGTCGGGATAGGGGGAGTAGGAGAGCGGGCCGCAGTAGTCGAGCGCGCTCGAGGCGGCGTAGCACTGCTTGTTGCGCGCGGGGGTGAAATCGACGTAGTTGGCGACGTAGAGATCGAGCCAGCCGTCGCGGTCGTAGTCGAAGAACGAGGCGCTCGTGCTCCAGCGCGGGTCGCCGGCGCCGGCGGCGGCGGTCGCGTCGGTGAACGTGCCGGCGCCGTCGTTGCGCCAGAGCTGGTTCGGGCCGAGGTTCGTGAGATACAGGTCGGGATCGCCGTCGTTGTCGAAGTCGCCGGCCGCGGCGCCCATGCCGTAGCCGGTCGCGGTCAGGCCGGCCGCCTCGGTCGCGTCCTCGAAGCGCAGCGCGCCGGTCTCGGCGAGGAGGTTCCTGAACAGCCGCCCGCCCTCCGGCGGCCCGCCGGGGAGGGGGAAGAGGGCCTCCTCGTAGCGCTCGCCGGCGCCGAGCATCGACCCCTGGACGAGGTAGACGTCGAGGTCGCCGTCGCCGTCGTAGTCGAACAGCGCGCCGCCGGCGCCCATCACCTCGGCCATGTAGTACTTGCCGACGGCGCCGTTGAAGTGGTGGAAGACGAGGCCGGTCGCCGCGGCGCGGTCGACGAAGAGCGGGCCGGCGCCGGGCGCGACCTCCGCGGAGAGACCGCCAGCCGCGGGCCCGCCGGCGCCGGCCCCACCGTCCGGAGCGCGGCAGCCGCCG
>CAZNIX010000793.1:0-1715 GCA_964573125.1 uncultured Thermoanaerobaculia bacterium | reverse complement strand
CGCAGGTGACGGCCGCCGCCAGCGCCACCGCCAGGACGCTGCGCGCGAGCCGCCCGGGGCCCGGCGCCAGCGGGAAGGCGCGGGTGAGGTAGGCGGCGGTCAGGCCGAGCTGGGCGAGCAGCAGCGCGAGCGGCAGCCCGAGCGCCGCCGCCGCGGCGAGCGAGAGGCTGGTGGCGCCCGCGAGCAGCGCCACCAGCAGGCCCGCGGGCAGCAGCCAGGCCCCGAAGTACGGGCCGAGCCAGCCGCGGGCGAGGGGGAACGTGGGCACGGTCTAGGAGCTCTTGCCGAGCTGGCTGCTGATCTCGACCCCGCCCATCAGCGCCATGCCGCGGATCACCAGCAGGCGGCTGGCGTCCTCCGTGCGCGGGCGGGTGGTGTCCTCGAACGCGCCCATCACCGGCATCCCGCGCACCTCGATCCGCCAGTGGTCGGGCACCGCCAGCTCGACGCCGCCCCACATGGCGAAGACTTCGATCTCGGCCTGGTCGCCGGCCATCTCGGCGTGGCGGAGGTCGATCTCGCAGGCGCCCATCACCGCCGCGGCGTCGCCGCCGACGAACTGCTTGCTCGTGATCTGGCGCCGGACGCCGCCCATCACCGCCAGGGCGTGGAAGACGGCGGCGTCGTCAGGGGCGGGGGGGGCGCGCCGCCGCTGGGAGCGCAGCCCGCCCGCCACCAGCAGCACGCCGATCGCGATCACGAACAGCGGCCACAGGCGGTCGAGGTCGTCGACCCTGACCAGCTCGAGGCTGTCGAGCAGCAGCAGGGTGCCGATCACGGTGAGCACCACGCCGAAGGTGCGCCCCTGGCGCTGGGAAACCTTGATCGCGCCGAGCAGGATCAGCGCCGCCGGCCACCAGCGCAGCAGCGGGTCGAGGTCGAACCCGAACTGCTCGAGGAAGAGCACGGTGCCGACGCCGGCGACGAACAGCCCGAACACCAGGCGCGGGGTCAGCCACGCGCTCCAGGCCGCGCCGCCGCGGCCGCGGTCGTCGCGCGGGCCCGCCGGCGGCCCGGAGGGCGGCGCGGCAGGCGGCGGCACCGGCGGCGGACCGCCGTGCCGGGCGTCGTGGGAGCGGGTCTCGCCGGTGGCGTTCATCGACCCTCCCCGCCGGTCTCGCCGGCCTCCGCGCGCATCGGCCGTTCGGGGCTCGCGATCGCCGGCCGCTCGGGCCTGGCGAGCGCCTTCCACACCATCATGCCGCCGGCGATGATGATCAGCAGCGGCCAGGAGTTGCGCCAGCCGAGGCCGAACAGGTCGAGGAAGTTGACCAGCA
The DNA here is from genome assembly GCA_964573125.1 of uncultured Thermoanaerobaculia bacterium. Taxonomy (GTDB): domain Bacteria; phylum Acidobacteriota; class Thermoanaerobaculia; order Multivoradales; family JBCCEF01; genus CAVSQV01. The sequence goes on along the minus strand of CAZNIX010000793.1, from coordinate 438 downwards.
GCCAGCCGCCGATCAGGATCAGGGTCACTCCGGAGCGCCGCTCCTCGTGGTTGCCGGCGGTGACCAGCCGGCCGGTGCCGATCGCCACCAGCACCAGCGGCCACCACTGCCAGGGTACGTCGATCTCGACCACACCGAGGTTGAAGAGCAGGAAGAAGACCCCGGCGGCGATCAGGATCACCCCCGCCGCCACCCGGCCTCCGTGAAGCCGCTCTCGTTCGGGCATCGCGTTCATCGTCGCGTCCCTCCTTTCTGCGCCCAACCTACGCGCCGGCGGCCGTCGCGTCACCGGTTCGCCGGTCAACGGCGGTCCGCCGCCGGTGAACGGCGGTGCCCGCCCCGAAACGAGCGCGGTTCGCCACCGCCCCGCCGCGTCCGGGCCGGGGCCGACGGGCCGGTCAGGCGCTCGGTCCGTCCGCGCGCGGCGCGCGCCGGTCG
>CAZNIX010000792.1:0-1720 GCA_964573125.1 uncultured Thermoanaerobaculia bacterium | reverse complement strand
CTTCGCGACGCGGCGGCCGCCCCGGACCCTGGTCTTCGTCCTGTTCGCGGGAGAGGAGATCGGGCTGCTCGGCTCCGCCCATCACGTGCGGCAGCCCTCCGCAGTGCCGGTCGAGCGGATGGCCGCGATGCTGAACTTCGACATGGTCGGCCGACTGGACGGCCGGCGGCTGCTCGTGGGCGGCGTGGATACCGGCGCCGGCTTCCGCGCGCTCGTCGAAGCGGCGGGCGGGGCCGCCGGGCTCGATCTCGACCTGCACGGCGGGGGCTCCGGCCCGTCCGATCACGCGCGCTTCCACGCGGCCGACGTGCCGGTGCTCTTCTTCCACAGCGGCCGGCACGCCGACTACCATCAGCCCTCCGACACCGCCGAGAAGATCGATCCCGCGGGCATGGAGAAGATCGCCCGGCTGGGCGCCCACGTCGCGACGCGCATCGCGGAGGGGCCCCGGCCGGTCTTCGCGAAAGGGCCGGCGCCGGCTCCGCGCGCGGCGCGGGGCGAGGGCTCACCGCGTGTGGGCGGCGCCTTTCTCGGCATCGCGGCGGACGTCCGTATCGGCTGGGACGGGGTGCGGCTCGGCTCGATCGTGCCCGGCAGCGCCGCCGAGCGGGCGGGCCTGCGCGCGGGCGACGTGCTGGTCCGGCTGGCCGATACCGCGCTCCACGGCTTCGCGGATCTGCGCGAGCAGCTCGGCCGCCGACGGCCGGGCGAGACCCTGCGGCTGGTCTACCTTCGTGAGGGCCTGGACCACGCGACCTCGGTGACGCTCGGCGCGCCGCCGTGAGCCCGGCGCTGGCGGTCGGGGCGCGCGCTACCGCGCGGCCGCGTCGTCGCGGGCGGTGACCGCGGCCGCCTCGGCCAGCAGCGTGTACTTGGCCAGCGTCCACTCCGCCAGCGCGGCGGGCCGGTGCCCGGTGTCGATCCAGCCCAGCAGCTCGTCGAGGAGCTCGGCGAAATGCGCCTCGTGGCCCCCGTCGAGCGCCGGCGGCACGTCGATCTCGTGGCTCGCGGGGCCCACTGCGCGGGCCGTCGCGCCCCGCCACTCCCCGCCGGCCAGCACCCGCGCGAGGTGGCGCGCGGCCCCCGCCGCGTCGCCGCGGGCCTCGACGATCACCCGCCGCCGGAATCGCGTCGCCGCGCTCTGCTCGACCCGGATCTCCGCGGCCCGGCCGCGCAGGACGAGCCGCGAGGTGTCGCCGCCGCCGGGCGCCGAGGAGACCTCCCAGCGCGTGGCGGCGCGCGCGGTCACGGCCCGGAGCCGGTAGGTCAGCTCCGCGTTGCAGAAGACGCGCAGCGCGTCGCCCTCGACGGCGCCGCGCAGCTCCGGCGGCACCGCGCCCGCGCCGGTGATGCGGGCGAAGACGTCGACCGGCACCCGCGTGGACCAGCCCCGCGCGGCGAGCAGCTCGGGCACGTCGCCGGGCGCGCCGGCGCCGTCCAGCAGCCACTGGACCTGGTCGACGAGGTGGGTGGGGATGTCCACCGCGCCGCCGCCCTGCACGCGCGGATCGAAGAACCACCACGGGCGGCGGAGCGGCGCGCCGTCCACGAGCTTCTCGAAGTGATGGACGCTCTCCTGCTCGACGGCCGGCTCCGCGGCGGCGCCGGTCGCGAACCCGCCGAAGATCTCGGGGTCGTCCACCAGGCGCTTGACGAGGCGGCCGATCGTGTCGCGCCGGCCGGTCATCATCTCGCGCGCGATCGGCCCGCCGGCCAGGCT
>CAZNIX010000791.1:0-1724 GCA_964573125.1 uncultured Thermoanaerobaculia bacterium | reverse complement strand
CAGGCGGCCGCGGGCGGAGTCGCCGAGGCGGCGCAGGCCGTCGACCGCCCGCTCGTACTCGCGCGCCGCCTCGTCGAGCCGGCCCGCCCGCTCGAGCGCACCCGCCAGGCTCGAGCGGGCGCCGACCGCCTGCTCGCTCCGCTCGCCGTGCAGCGCCGCGGCCAGCGCGAGCGCGTCCGTGAGCTGGGACAGCGCGACCTCGACGCGATCGAAGCCGAGGTTCATCTCGCCGAGGACGAGCAGCATCTCGGCCTTGACGTCCGGCCGCTCGTCGAGCTGGCGCAGCCGCTCGGCGGCGAGATCGAGGGTCGTGGGGTCGGCGCGCGCCGCGATCACCTGGGCGAGGAAGCCCTGGACCCGCGTCGCGCGGTCGGCGTGGCTCTGCGCCAGGTCGCGCTGGCGGGCGATCTCGCGCGCCTGGAGTCCGGCGGTCACCGCGTAGCCCGCGACCAGCGCCGCCAGCGCGACCGCCGCGCCCGCCCCCACCCAGTGCCGGCGCAGGAACTTGCGCAGCCGGTAGGCGCGGTCGCCGCCGCGCACCGAGATCGGCCGGCCGGCGAGGTGATGCTCGACGTCGCCGAGCAGCCGCTCGACCGAGGGATAGCGCGCCTCCGGCTCCTTGCGCAGCGCGGTCATCACGATGTTGTCGAGGTCGCCGCGCAGCCGCCGCCGGAGCGCGCCGGACGCGAGGCCGCGGGCGCGGCTCGCGGCGTCCGCCTCGCGGGCGGCGAACGCCGTGCTCGGCCGCTGCGGGACGCGGCGGCAGACCGACTCCTCGAGCTCGCCTAGCGTCGCGCCGGCGAGCCGGTGCGCCGGCCGGCCGCACAGCAGCTCGTAGAGGAGCAGGCCGAGCTGGTAGACGTCCGAGGCGGTCGTGATCGGCCCGCCGAGGACCTGCTCGGGACTCGCGTACTCGGGAGTGAGCACGCGCGCGACGGTCCGGGTCAGCGGCGCCGCCGGCTCCGCGCCGGCGGCGAGGAGCTTGGCGATCCCGAAGTCGAGCAGCTTGACTTCGCCGCCGCCGGTGACGACGATGTTCGACGGCTTGAGGTCGCGGTGGACGACCAGGTTGCGGTGGGCGTGCGCGACGGCGCGGGCGACCTGGGCGAAGAGCGCGAGCCGGCGGTCGATCGGCAGGCGCTCCTCGTCGCAGTGGCGGTCGATCGGGCGCCCCCCGACGTGCTCCATGACGAAGTACGGGCGCCCGTCCGCGGTGCGGCCGCCGTCGATCAGCCGGGCGATGCCCGGGTGGGTCAGGGCGGCGAGGATGCGGCGCTCCTGCTCGAAGCGGCGGAGGATCTCGTCGGAGTCCGCGCCGGGCTGGAGGAGCTTGAGCGCGACCGCCAGCTCGAACGCGCCGTCGGCGCGCTCGGCGAGGAAGACGACGCCCATGCCACCGCGCCCGATCTCGCGCTCCAGCCGCCAGGGGCCGATCCGCGTCCCGGCCGGCGCCGCCGCCGGCCGCGGCGGCGCGCCGGCCAGCTCGCCGAGCAGCGGGCCCTCGGCGAGCGCGCCGGGAGCGAGCGCGGCCGCCGGCGCGCCGGCGAGGCGCAGCAGCTCTTCGACCTCGCGGCGGAGCACGGGCCGTCCGGCGCAGGCCTCGTCGAGCCGACGGGCGAGGTCAAGATGGTCGACGGGCGCTTCGAGAAGATCGATGGCACCGACTTCAACACGGAGTGGGCCGACCCAGCGGACGTCGCGGAGATCACCGACCTCGTGGCCGG
>CAZNIX010000790.1:0-1728 GCA_964573125.1 uncultured Thermoanaerobaculia bacterium | reverse complement strand
CGCCGCCGCGCAGGCCGTGGCGACCAGCAACGCTTCTTGCTTCCCCGAGAGCTTGCGCGCCGCCCCCGGTCGCGGCGCGCTCGGCCGCCATCTCGCGCGCGAGCGCGGTCGCCCGCGCCGCCTCGGCGGCCGGGAGGATCACCGCCGAGAGCACCTCCTCGAGGCGCGAGGACTCGAGCATCATCGCCATCGGGCCGCCCCCGCCGCCGGCGTCCTCGTCGGCGGGGAACTGCATCACGGTGATGCCGAGCAGCGCGCCTCCGCCGTTGAACACCGGCAGGCCGTGGCCGCCGAACGCGGGCGCCGCCGGCACCCACAGCCGCCGCGGCTTGGTCGTCTCGCCGCCGATCCGCCCCTCGATCAGCGCCGGGGCGCGGGCGAAGACCTTGTCCAGGCGGCGCACGGCGACGAACGGCTCGCCGACCCGCGCCGGCACGCCGGCGCCGAGGTCGATCGCGGCGAGCGCCGCCGGCGGCGTCTCGATCTGGAGCCAGGCGAGGTCGAGGTCGGAGTCGCGCGCCACCAGGCGGGCGGGCAGCCCCTCGGTGGCGTCGTCGATCAGCACCTCGAGGTCGGTCGGGGTGGCCTTGAGCTCGAAGTCCGAGCCGCCGCCCATCAGCCGGCCGAGCAGGCCGGCGAAGCCGCCGAGGAGCGTGTTCGAGCACAGCACCAGGCCATTGCGGTCGACGACCACGCCGCTGATCTCGCTCTCGGTCTCCTGGCCCTCGCCGCCCATCGCGCCGCCCATGGTGCCGCCGAACTCGATCTTGAGCACGAAGCGCACCGTCACCACCGCCGGCGCCCGCTCGGCGAGCACCCGGCGGAACGCCGCCTCGTCGGTCTCGGCCGCCGCCGCGGGCGCCGCCGCGCCGGCGGCGAGCAGCGCCGCGCCGGCGGCGAACAGCGCCGCGGCGCGGCGTCCGGTTTCGATCTCACGCATCGCCGCCCTCCTCCTCGCCCTCGCCGCCGTCCTCCGGCAGCGGACTCCACTCCGGCTCGAGGTAGAGGAAGCGGGTGCGCGCGCCGCGCAGCACCACCACCTCGACCCGCTCGGCGCGCGCCTCGACCGCGGCCTCGCGCGCGCCCTCGAAATCCGCGAGGCCGGCGACCGGACGGCCGCCGAAGCGCAGGATCAGGTCGCCGGGCCGCACGCCGCCGAGGCCGGCCCAGCCGGCGGGCTCGATCTGCTCGACCAAGACGCCCGCGACCTCCTCCCCCCAGCGATGGTCGTCGCGGTCGAAGAACGTCACCTCGCGCGCCTGCAGCTCGAAATCGGGGTCGCGGTGGCGGGCCGCCTCGTCGGGGCCGAGGCGGGTGCGCTCGAGGGTCACCCGCACCGCCCGCTGGCGGCCTTCGCGCAGCACGGTGAGCGCCGCCTCGCCGCCGATCGCCAGCCGCCGCACGCGGCGCGCGAGCAGGCCCGAGTCCTCGACCCCGCGCGGCGCCAGCGGCTCGCCGTCGAGCGCGACCACCACGTCGCCGACCGCGAGCCCGGCCGCCGCGGCCTCGGTGCCCGGGTAGACGCGGGTGACCCGGTAGCCGATGGCCTCGGGGCTGCCCATGCGCTCGGCGAGGCGGGGCACCACCGGCTGGGTGGCGATCCCGATCCACGCCTTGGGCAGCTCCCGGGGCGGGTCCTCGCGCTTGTCGGCGGCCGCGGGCGCGTCATAGCTCACGCGCGTGATGAGGTTCTCGAAAGACGGTGCGTTCATCAAGGCATGGGGCAAG
>CAZNIX010000789.1:0-1730 GCA_964573125.1 uncultured Thermoanaerobaculia bacterium | reverse complement strand
GCCTCGCCGGCCATCTCGCCGGCCCGGCGCGCGGCGCCTGGGACGTCCTGCGCCTCGGCGAGCTGCCCGCCGGCTCCCCCGCCCTGCCCGCGCTCGGCCGCGCGCTCGACGCCCAGCGGCTGCGCTGGCGCGCCGCCGCCGCCAGCCCCTGCCCCTTCCTCACCCTCGAAGGCGGCTGGGAGCGCTACCTCGCGGGCCGCAGCAAGCACTTCCGCAAGAAGGTGGCGTGGACGGTGCGGCGGGCGCGCCGCGAGTTCGCGGTCGCCTGCGAGGAGGTGACCGGGGCGGCGGCGCTGCACCGGGCGTTCGACCGCATGATGGACCTCCACGCCCGGCAGTGGGGCGCGGCCTCGCCGCTGGTGCGCGACCCCCGGGTGCCGGCGTTCCACCACCGCTACTTCGACCTCGCCGCGGCGGGCGGCGCTCCCCGCATCTTCGAGCTGCGCTTCGACGGCCGGCTGGTCGCGGCCCAGTACTGGCTGCGCGACGGCGACGCCCTCGCCCACTACCAGGGCGGCCGCGACCCGGAGTTCGACCGCTTCAGCGTTGGTATCATCCTCCTCCACGAGATCGTCTCGGCGGCCGCCGAGGCGGGGGTGCGCGAGGTCGACCTGCTGCGCGGCGCCGAGGCCTACAAGTCCCACTGGGCGACCGGCGAGCGGCGCAACCTCGACCTCGAGGCCTGGCCGCGGAGCCTGCGCGGGGCCCTCGGCCGCCTGCGCCATCGCCTCCTCCGCCGCGCCGCGCCGCCGCGGGGAGAGCCGACGCCGTGACCGCCACCCAGCCCTCGACGAGCGCGGCGATCCGGGACGAGCTGATCGCCGGCTACTCCGACCCCGCGGCGCTCCACGGCTACCGCGCGCTCGGGCTGTTCCCGGCCGAGGCGCGCCTGGTCGCGGCCCACTTCCCGCCCGGCGGGGCGATCCTCGACGTCGGCTGCGGCGCCGGGCGGACGAGCATCCCGCTCTCGAAGCTCGGCTACCGCGTCCACGCGATCGACGTCACCCCGGCGATGGTCGAGGCCGCGCGCGCGGTCGCCGCGCGCTACCGCGCCGAGGTCGCGTTCGCGGTCCAGGACGTCCAGGAGCTGACCTTCCCCGACGCCTCCTTCGACGGCGCGCTGTTCTCCTTCAACGGCATCGGCCACCTGCCGCGCCGCGCCGGCAAGCTCGCCGCGATGCGCGAGATCCGGCGCGTGCTCCGCCCCGGCGCGGCGTTCGTCTTCTGCGTGCACAACCTGTTCAGCCGCGCGCGCGAAGCGCGGCTGTGGCGACGCCAACTCGTCCCCTTCGCCCTCGCCCGCCTGCTGCGGCGGCCCGGGCGCGAGCGCGAGCTGGGCGAGCTGTTCGACGACTCCGAGCTCGATCTGCGCTACCTCCACGTCCTCCCCGCGCGCAGCTACCGGCGGCTGCTGCGCGCGGCCGGCTTCGAGGTCGAGCTGATGGCCGCGGCTTCGACGGTCGAGCGCGGCCGGCCGGGCGGCCGGCTCGCCCGCTACTTCCGCGACGGCGACCACACCTACTTCGTGGCGCGCCGGCCGGCGGCGGACGCGCCGTGAGCCGGGAGGGGCTGCGCGAGGCGGCCTACGGCGCCGCCAACCTGCTGCTCGGGCGGTTTCCGCGCGAGGCGCCGGTGATCCTCGCCTTCCGCCGCGTGCCGGACGCCGGGCAGTTCGCCCGCCAGCTCGAGGCGCTGCGCGGCCTCGGCCGCCGGCCGGTGCCGCTCCAGGC
>CAZNIX010000788.1:0-1730 GCA_964573125.1 uncultured Thermoanaerobaculia bacterium | reverse complement strand
CGGGACGCCGAGCCGCCAGGCGAAGCAGTGGTGGGTGGCGTCGGGGTGCTCCGCCCGGGACGACTCGACGACCGCGCGCGCCGCCGCCTCGTCGGCCGCCGGCGCGACCACGGCGAGGAAGCGCGACCCCTTCTCGCGCAGCTCGGCGCGCGCCGGCGCCCGCGGGGCGAGATAGGCGCCGCCGCCGCTCACCCCGCGAGCACCCGCTCGTAGAGCGCGCGGTAGCGCGCGACCGCCCGCTCCTGGTCGAAGACGGTGATCGCGCGCTCGCGGCCGGCGGCGGCGAAGCCGCGGGCGAGCTCGGAGTCGCCGAGGATCGCCAGCGCCGCCTCGGCCATCGCCTCGACGTCGCCCACCGGGCGCAGGTAGCCGGTCTCGCCGTCGCTCACCACCTCGGGCAGGCCGCCGGTGTCGGTCGCGACCACCGGCACCGCGCACGCCATCGCCTCGAGCGCGGCGAGGCCGAACGACTCGGTGTCCGAGGTGAGCAGGAAGAGGTCGGCGCCGGCGAGCGCCTCCTCGACCATCGGCATGTTGCCGATGAAGGTGATCGCGTCGCAGATCCCGAGGTCGCGGCAGTGCTGCTCGGCGAGCGCGCGGTCGGGGCCGTCGCCGATCATCAAGAGGCGCGCCGGCATCCGCGCCTGGACGCGGCGGAAGATCTCGACCACGTCGAGCACCCGCTTGACCGGCCGGAAGTTGGAGACGTGGACCACCACCCGCTCGCCCGGCGCCGCCCAGCGGCGCGCCCCCGGCCGGCCGGCGGCGGGATCGAAGCGGGCGGCGTCGACGAAGTTGTAGATCACCTCGATCTCGCGGCGCACGCCCAGCTCGGCGCAGGTCGCGCGGCGCAGGTACTCGGAGACCGCGGTCACCGCGTCCGAGCGCTCGATGCCGAAGCGCGTGGTCGCGCGGTAGCTCGGGTCGGCGCCGATCAGGGTGATGTCGGTGCCGTGCAGCGTGGTGACCACCGGCAGGCGCCGCGGCTCGAGGATCTCGCGCGCGAGCACCGCCGACACCGCGTTGGGCACCGCGTAGTGGACGTGCACGAGGTCGAGGCCGGCGTGCTCGGCGACCTCGACCAGCTTGGTCGCGAGCGCGAGCGACGACGGCGGGTAGTCGAAGAGCGGGTACGAGGGGACGCGCACCTCGTGGTAGAAGATCCGCGGGTTGAGGAACTGCAGGCGCGACGGGAGCGCGTAGGAGAGGACGTGGACCTCGTCGCCCCCCTCGGACAGCGCCATCGCCAGCTCGGTGGCGACCACGCCCGAGCCGCCGTAGGTCGGGTAGCAGGAAATCCCGATCTTCATCCGGCCGCCCTCCCCCGGTTCTTTGAGCGGGGGCTGTTCCAGCCCCCGCTCCCCGCACGAGCGCGGTTTTGCGGGGGTCCCTCCCCCCGAGTCGGGGCCTTGCGGCCCCGCACACGCGCCCTCAAGGCGCGCGTACATCTGCTGCCGTCAGGTCGCTCTGCCGTTGCGGTCATCTGAGACCTCCCGGAACGAGCGCCAGCGGGTCGACGACCGCGAGCGGCAGGCGGCTGCCGAACGGCTCGCCCAGCTCGGCGCCGATCAGCAGGCCCCAGTGGCGCGCGCGCCCCTCGACCGCGAGCGCGAACTCGCGCGAGGCGATCAGCGTCCGCGGCCCGTCCGCGGCCGCGGCCGGCGCGGCGCCCGCCCCCCCGCCACCGACGCGGTGGAGCTGGCTCTCGTAACAGGCGAGCGCCGCGAGCT
>CAZNIX010000787.1:0-1732 GCA_964573125.1 uncultured Thermoanaerobaculia bacterium | reverse complement strand
CCAGCGCCTCGCGCAGGAGCGGCTCGGCCGCCGCCGGCCGGCCGCGCGCGAGCAGGGATTCGCCCAGCGGGACCAGGGCCTCGGCGAGCCGGAAGTGGTCGGCGGGCAGGCGCCGGCGGTAGATCGCGAGCGCCTCCTCGAGCGGCGGCTCGGCGCCGGCGGGGTCGCCCTGGAGGAGGCGCACGACGCCGATCCGGGTGAGGTCGACCCCGACCAGCTCGTGGTCCGCGCCGTAGTCGGCGCGCTGGCGGTCCAGCGCCTCGCGATAGCGGCGCTCGGCGCCGGCGTAGTCGCCGCGCTGCTCGAGGACCTCGCCCAGGTTGTAGACGCTGGTCGCGCGCCAGGGGTGCGCGGGCGGATAGACCGCGAGCGCCTCGCGGTAGAGCGCCTCGGCGGTATCGAGATCGCCCCGCGCGAAACGGAGCTTGCCGAGGTCGTTGAGGTTCATCGCCACCTGCGGGTGGCCGGCGCCGAGGGTCCGGCGGCGAATCGCGAGCGCCCGTTGGAGCAGCGTTTCGGCCGCGCCCAGATCCCCGCGCGCGCGCAGCAGCCGGGCGAGGTTGTTGAGCGTCACCGCGACATACGGGTGGTCCTCGCCCCACGCCGCGACCGTCGCCGCCAGCGCCTCGCGGTAGAGGCGCTCGGCCTCCTCCCAGGCGCCCCGGCTGTGGAGCACGAGCGCCAGGTTCGAGAGGCTGGCCGCGAGGTGGGGATGGCCGGCGGGCAGGATCCGCTCGCGCAGCGCCAGCGCCTCGCGCAGGAGCGGCTCGGCCGCCGCGTAGTCGCCGCGGTCGCGGAGCAGGGAGCCCAGCTCGTCGAGGCTGTCGGCGACCTCGCGCTCGTCGCCGCCGGAGGCGCCGCGGCGCCGGTCGAGCGCGGCGCGGAAGTACGCCTCGGCACCGGCGTAGTCGCCGCCCGCCTGGAGCGTGAGCCCGAGGTCGCTGAGCGTCGCGGCGACTTCGGGATCGTCGGCGCCGAGGCTCTCGCGTTGGAGGTCGAGCGCCTGCCGCAGCAGCTCCTCGGACCGCGCCGCGTCGCCGAGCCGCCGGGCGAGGCGCCCGTTGCTGCGCAGCGTCCGCGCGAGCAGCGGATGGCGGCCGTCGCCGAGCCGGCGCGCCGCCGCGAGCGCGCGCTCGAGCAGCGGCCCGGCGCGGTCGTAGAGGCCGAGCTTGCGGTAGATCTCCCCCACCGTCTCGAGCAGCTCGACCTGGACCTCGGGCTGCCCGGCCAGCTCCTGGTCGATGCCGGCCCAGCCGCGGTCGAGGAGGTCGCGGACGCTGACCTCACCGACCCGCACCTCCTCCGGATCGGCGGCCTCGAACAGGCGGACGACGAAGCCCTTGACCTGCTCGGCCTTGGCCGCCTCGGCCTGCGCGCGGTCGCGCTCGCGCGCGATCGCCCGCGCCTGCACGGTCACCGTGGCGGCATAGGCGACGAGCAGCAGGAGCAGCAGGGCGGCCGCCGCGACGGCCGCGCGATGGCGGCCGGCGAAGCGCGCCGCTCGGTAAGCGAGGCTGTCGCCGCGCGCGAGGACCGGCCGCCCGGCGAGGTGCCGCTCGACGTCCTCGACCAGCCGCGCCACCGAGGGATACCGCCGCTCGGGCTCCTTGCGCAGCGCGGCGAGCACGATCGTGTCGAGGTCGCCGCGCAAGCGGCGGGCGAGCGCGTGCGGCGTCGTGCTCCGGCGCCCGGCGACCTCCTCGGCGCTCGGCGCCTCGGCGTCCGGCTCGGC
>CAZNIX010000786.1:0-1734 GCA_964573125.1 uncultured Thermoanaerobaculia bacterium | reverse complement strand
GGGCGGTCGAGCGGCCGCGGCGCGAGGCGGGCGGCCTGCTGTGGCTCGCCGGCGCGCGCGCCGAGGGCGAGGAGGAGCGGCTCGAGCTGGGCGTCCAGCGCCTGCTCGCCGACGGCGTGCCGGTCGTGCTCACCACCCGGCTCACGCTCGACGTCGCGGGCCGGCCGCGCGAGCTGGCGCTGCCGGAGCCGCTCCCCGCCGGGTTCGTCGCGGTCCAGCTCGAGAGCGGCCTGCCGGCGCGACTGACCGCCCGGGGTCTCGAGCTGCAGCTCCGACCCGGCGAGTGGATCGTGACCCTCACCGCCCGCAGCGTCGGGCCGGTCTCGGAGGTCGCCGCCGGCGAGCGCCCGCCGCCCTGGCCCGGAGAGGAGCATTGGGCGTTCCGCGCCGATCCCGACGTGCGCACCGTCCGCCTCGCCGGCGCCGAGGCGGTCGATCCGGCGCGCACGCCGTTGCCCGAGGAGTGGCGGGCGCTGCCGGCGTTCCGGGTCGCCGCGGGCGACGCGCTGACGCTCGAGACGCTGTCCCGCGGCGCCGCCGAGCGGCCGGACGACGTCGCGGTCGCGCGCACTTGGCGGCTCGCGCTCGACGGCGGGAGCTTCACCGTGCGCGATGCGCTCTCCGGCGAGCTGCGCGCGGGCGGCCGGCTCGAGGCGCTGGCGCCGGCCGGGCTGGGGCGGGCCCTGCTCGACGGTGCGCCCCAGGTGATCACGCTCGACCCGGCGGGCGGCGGCGGCGCCGGCGTCGAGGTGCGCGCGGCGGCGCTCGATCTCGCCGCCGACCTCGTCTACCCGCGCCGCGGCGCGCTCCCGGCGGTGGGCTGGAACCGCGACGCGAGGTCGCTCTCGGCGGAGCTGCAGCTCCCGCCCGGCTGGACGCTCCTCGCCGCCCCCGGCACCGACCAGGCGCCGACCGCGTGGCTCGAGCGCTGGAACGTGCTCCGCCTCTTCTTCCTGCTCGTCCTGTCGCTCGCGATCGGCAAGCTCGACGGCTGGCGCTGGGGGCTCCTCTCCCTGGCGCTCCTCGCCGCCTCCTGGTTCGAGCCCCACGGCGGCGTCGTGCGCGGCTGGCTCGCGCCGCTACTGCTCCTGCGCGCGCTCGAGCGGGCGCTGCCGGCGGGAGCGTGGGCGCGCGCGGCGCGGGTCTTGCGCTGGGCGGTGGCGGTGGTGTTCGCGGCGCAGGTCGCGCTCTTCGTCTACGGCCAGTGGCGGTTCGGGCTGTTTCCGCATCTCGAGGGCCTCGAGGCGAGCGGAGGCCGGTCGGTCCAGGGCCTGATAGTGGCGGCCGGAGCGCCGGCCGACGAGTCCGGGTTCGTCGGCGACGCGGGACGATTCCACGGCGGCCGAGTCGACCAGGCGCTGGTCGATGCGACGATGCAGGGGCAGGTGCGCGAGCTGAAGGCGATGGGCACCCTGGGCGCGGAAGGTGCGCCGGCGCCGCCGCGCTCGACGCTGGTCACGACGGCGCTCAAGCCGGGTGTGATCGAGGCGCCGGGGGCGGTGTCCCAGACCGGTCCCGGCGTCCCCTCGTGGCAGTGGCGGTCGCAGCCCCTGACCTGGAGCGGCCCGGTCACCCGCGACCACCGGCTGCGCCTCGTCCTGCTCCCGCCGTGGGCCGAGCTGCTGCTCTCGCTGCTGCGCATCGCCGGCGCGGCGGCCCTCGCCTGGCTGCTGCTCGACCCGCGGCGCGACCGGCCGCGGCCCGGCGCGGCGAGCGCAGCGCCGGCGTCGGCAG
>CAZNIX010000785.1:0-1734 GCA_964573125.1 uncultured Thermoanaerobaculia bacterium | reverse complement strand
CCGCGGCCGCCGCTCCGGCCGCGGCCGAGGAGCCGCCGGCGCCGGTCTCCGCGTTCGGCGAGATCCTCGACGTCCGGGTGGTCAACGTCGAGGCGGTGGTCACCGACCGCGACGGTCGGCGGGTCACCGGCCTCTCCCGCGAGGACTTCCGCCTGGTGATCGACGGCGAGGAGATCCCGGTCGAGTACTTCACAGAGGTCCGCGGCGGCATCGCGACCGCGGCCGACGGCGCCGGCGCGCTGCCGCCGGGCACGGCGGCCGGCGGGCCGGTCGGCACCAGCTACCTGCTCTACATCGACGACCTGATGACCGTCCCCGCCGAGCGCAACCGGGTCCTCGAGCGGCTGCGCAACCAGCTCGTCTCCTTCGCGCCCGGCGACCGCATGGCGGTGGTCGCGTTCGACGGCAAGCAGCTCGACGTGCTCGCCAACTGGACGGCCTCGCGGGAAGCGCTCGAGCGCGTGCTCGGAGAGGCCGCGGAGCGGCACGCCTACGGCATGTTCTGGCTCGCCGAGCGCCGCAACGAGGCGCGCGACCGGGCGCTGACCCCGCTCGGCGACACCACCGAGGTCACCCGCCTCGGGTTCGACGACCTCGCCTACGCCGACCGGCTGGTGGCGCGGGTCAAGCGCGCGGTCACCGGCGCCACCGACGCGGTGCGCGCGTTCGGCCGGCCGCCCGGACGCAAGGTCATGCTGCTGCTCGCCGGCGAGTGGCCGTTCCAGATCGATCGCTGGGTCGCCGGCTCGCGGTTCTTCGTCGGCGACGCGTCGATCCCGAGCGGCGACCGGCTCTACGCGCCGCTGGTCGACGCCGCCAACCTGCTCGGCTACTCGCTCTACCCGGCCGACGTCCGCGGCCTCGATCCCGAGCGGCTGGGCGCCGCCGAGGACAGCCCGCTCGATCCCACCGCCCCCGGCCTCTCGCGCGAGCAGTTCGTCCACGACACCTTCAACTACCTCGCGCAGGAGACCGGCGGCCGCGCCTGGCTCAACGCCCAGGGCGTCGAGGCGCTGGCCGAGACCGCGGCCGACACCCGCTCCTACTACTGGCTCGGCTTCACCGCCCGCCGCGCCGGCGACGAGGACCGCCACAAGATCCAGGTGCGCGTGCTCCGGCCCGGGCTCGAGGTGCGCGCCCGCGACAGCTTCCGCGACCTCTCCCGCCGCACCGAGACCAGCCTGGCGATGGAGAGCGCGGTGCGCTTCGGCGAGGCGCCCGGGGCGCGGTCGCTGCCGGCCGAGGTCGGCCGGCCGCGCAAGGCCGGCCGGCGGCGGATGGAGGTCGAGGTCAAGGTCGGCATCCCGCTCGACCTGGTGACCCTGGTGCCGGCCCCCGGCGGCGGCGTCGAGGGGCGGGTCGAGCTGCGCGTGGCCGCGCTCGACGAGTACGGGGAGACCGCCGAGGTGCCGGTCGTCGACGTCGACCTGCGCCTGGCCGAGAAGCCGGCTCCGGGCCGGTACTCGATCTACGAGGCGACCGTCAAGCTGCGCCGCGCCCGCCACCGCCTGCTGATCACCGTGCACGACGCGACCAGCGGGGAGGCGGCGGCGCACGTCACGGACGTTCGTCCTCCTTAGCGCTCCGGCCCACCGCTATAATCCGGGCGGAATGAGGACCGCGCGCAAGACCGCCCTCCTCGCCGCTCTCCTGCCGCTCGCCGCGCTGAGCGCCGGCGGGGCCGCCGTGCGCGCCCAGGGGCCGGCGCCGCCGGCGGCGGGGGAGGGCGCGCCC
>CAZNIX010000784.1:0-1736 GCA_964573125.1 uncultured Thermoanaerobaculia bacterium | reverse complement strand
TCCCGCCCGAGCCCGCGGAGGGCCTCGGCTCCGCGCGCCACCCGCGCCGCCAGCGCGCGCAGCGCGCCGGCGTTCCACCGCGCCGCACGGATCTCCGTTCCGGTGTGAACGTCCCGGTCCTCGCCGGGCGGGTCGAGCGGCGCGAACCAGTCCTTGAGCACGCGGCGATGATCTCACCGCCCCGCCGGTGCTGGCTCCGGGTCGGCCCGTTTCCGCCGAGCTGCCCCGGGGGACGCGCGTGCCGGCCGGTTCCGCGCGCGCGGGCGGTATGGAGCGAGCGGCCCCCTCCCGCCGGCTGCCCGCGGTTCCCGCGAGGCACCGGCGGCGGGCCGGCGGGGACCGCTTCCCGAGCCCGCGGCGTCAACCCGCCTGGGTCTCGCGCGGGGCGACCGCCTGGGGGCGGCTGGTGGGCAGCAGGGCGGGGAGGAGGATGCCGCCCGAGACCACCATCCGCACCCCCTCCTCGACCGTGACCGGGAGGTCGATCGCCTCGGCGCGCGGCACCAGCAGGAGGAAACCGCTGGTCGGGTTCGGGGTCGTCGGCACGAACACCAGCAGCAGGTCGGCCAGCCGCTCGCTGACCTGACCCCAGCGCGCGCCGCCGGTGACGAAGCCGATCGCGAACAGGTCCTTCTTCGGGTACTCGACGAGGACCACCCGCTTGAACGCCTCGGCCTGGTCCTTCGACAGCGCCTCGAGGATGCCCTTGGTCGCGCCGTAGATCGATTTCGCGACCGGCAGCCGGAGCAGCAGCCGCTCGCCGACGCGCAAGAGGCGCCGGCCGGCGACCTTGGTCGACAGCCAGCCGATGGCCAGGATCAGCAGCAGGGTCAGGAGCAGGCCGAGGCCGGGGATGTGCACCGGCCCCTCGGCGCCCAGCGCGCGCCCGAGCACCCGGCTGACCACCGGCGCGAACAGGCCGTCCATCAGGCGGAAGATCTGGAGCAGGACGAACGCCGTGACCGCGACCGGGATCAGGATCAGGATCCCGGTCACCAGCATCCGGCGCAGCCGGCCGCGCCAGCCGACGTGGTGGCGCGCGGGCGGGGGCCGGAGGGTGGGCGGGCGGGCCATGGCGCGAGCGTATCAGCGGGCGGCGGGTGGGCGGCCGCCGCGGTCTATGGTAGTTTCCCCGCCCGTGAGCGATCTGGTCATCGAGCAGACGGTGTTCCTCGTGTCGATGGCGGAGGCGCGGCCCCGGCTCGACGCCGCGCTCAAGGAGCAGTTTCCCGGCGGCATGCTGCAGCGCCGCTGGGAGGGCGAGGTGCTCCATCTCACCGGGCCCGGCGCCCGCGGCACCATCGTCTACGAGGCCGGGTGCCTGGTCGGACGGGCGGAGCTCAAGCCGCCCGCCTCGCTGATGCGCCTGGTGATCGAGAAGAAGATCTCGGCCGCCTTGGCGGCGCTCGCCGGCTAGCCCGGCCTGCGGGCGACCCCGCGGCTGCGGCGCCGGCCTCGAGCGACCCGGCTTTCCGACCCCCGAGCGACCTCCGCGACCGCACTCTGAGCGACCCCCGCGACCGCACCCTCCCCGCCCTGCTGCTCGCCCACGCCGCGGCGCAGCGCGAGCAGCCGTGGCTGTTCGTCCAGCGCGGCCTCGACTGGCGTTGGCGCTCGTTCGGCGCGGTGGCGGCGCGCGTCGAACGGCTCCGGGCCGCGCTGGTCGCGGGGCTCGGCGGGCTGCGTTCCGTTGGCGCGCCGGCGGCGGGGGCGGGCCCGGCCCTGGTCGCGACCGC
>CAZNIX010000783.1:0-1743 GCA_964573125.1 uncultured Thermoanaerobaculia bacterium | reverse complement strand
CGCCCTCGTCTGCCTCTACATCGTGATCCAGACCGAGCCGGCGTTCGCGCGCTGGTGGGCCGACGGGCGCTCGCTCGGCGACCGCGCGGGGGCCGAGACCCCGCTCGACCTGGTCGCCGGCGTCGCCGGTCTCGCGCTGATCCTGATCGCCGCCCACCGCGCGCTCGGCTGGGCGCTCCCCACGCTCGCGCTCGCCTTCCTCGCCTACGCCTACTGGGGCGACGTCCTCCCCGACTGGCTGCTCCCGCACCGCGGCTACGGCGTCGAGCGCGTGGTCGCCCAGACCTTCCTCCACAGCCAGGGGGTGTTCGGGGTGGCGCTCAACGTGATGTTCACCTACGTCTTCCCGTTCCTCGTCTTCGGCGCCCTGCTCGAGGCGACCGGCGCCACCGGCTACATCCTCGACGCCTCCCGGCGCCTGCTCGGCAAGACCCACGGCGGCCCGGCCAAGGTCGCGGTGGTCGCGAGCGGCCTGATGGGGTCGCTCTCCGGCAGCGCGGTCGCCAACACCGCGACCACCGGCACCTTCACCATCCCGATGATGCGCGCCGCCGGCTTCGCCCCCGCGACCGCCGCCGGCCTCGAGGCCGCCGCCAGCTCCGGCGGCGCCCTCGTCCCCCCGGTCATGGGCGCCGGCGCCTACATGATGCTCGAGATCATCGATCCCCCCGTCACCTACCTCCAGATCGTCCGCGCCGCCCTCCTCCCCTCGATCCTCTACTACCTCTCCCTCTACCTCGTCGTCCACTTCCGCGCCCACCGCCTCCACGCCCTCTCTCTCTTCCCCTCCCCTTCCTCGTCCGAGTCGCCTCCCACCGCCGCCAGCCGATCAGCGGAAGATCTGGGTGGCGGGCAAGGAGGGGTGGGTCGAGGGTCCTCCTCCCAGGGGCGTCTGACCCCGCGCTCAACGAACCGTGACGGAAGGCCTCAGGGGCAGCGCGCGGGGGCAGTCGAGGGGCGCGCCGACCCCCACTCGCACACTCCGAGCGCGCCCCGTCCCCTGGGAGGAGGACCCTCGACCCACCCCGGCGGTCCGCTCGCCGCCACCGCCACGCCCGCTACCGCGTCCCGAGAGCCGTCACCTGGTCGCTCGCCGCCGCCCTCGCCCTCGCCGCCCTCCACCCCCGCACCCGCCTCGGCCCGCGCGCGCTCGCCCGCGCCCTCGCCGCCGCCTCGCGCGGCGGCGTCGCCCTGGTCGCCGCCGCCGCCGCGGTCGGCGTCGTCCTCGGCGTCGTCACCCTCACCGGCGCCGGCAGCCGCCTCCCCGCGCTCCTCCTCCCGCTCGCCGAAGACCACCTCCTGCTCGCGCTCCTCGCCCTGATGCTCAGCTCCCTCGTCCTCGGCATGGGCCTCCCCTCGGCGGTCTGCTACCTCCTGCTCGCCACCCTCGTCGGCCCCGCGCTCGGCCAGCGCGGGGTGGTGCCGCTGGCGGCGCACCTGTTCATCTTCTACTTCGGCATGATGTCGATGGTCACGCCGCCGGTCGCGCTCGCCGCCTACACCGCGAGCTCGATCGCGGGCGCGGGGATCTGGGCCTCGAGCCTCGCCGCCTTCCGCTTCGCGCTGATCGGATTCGCGCTGCCGTACCTGTTCGTCTACCACCCGGAGCTGCTGATGCTCGACATGTCGGGTGGCACCGCGGCGCCGCCGGCGATCGTCGCGGCGGCGGCGATGACCGCGCTCGGCATCGTGCCGCTGGCGGCGGCGGCGGCGGGCTGGCGCGGGCGCCCGCGCGGCACGGCG
>CAZNIX010000782.1:0-1745 GCA_964573125.1 uncultured Thermoanaerobaculia bacterium | reverse complement strand
GCGACGTCGAGGAGCACCTCGCCCGGGCGGCCGGGCTGGCGGCGGCGATGCTCGGCGAGCCGGGCGCTCCGCGGCGCCACGGCGTCGCGGTCGAGCCGCTCGCGGAGCCGGCGCTGCGGCGCCGGACGGCGGAGCTGGCGGCCGGGATCGACGAGTTCTCCGGCGTCCTGCGCCGGCGCCAGCGCGGCCTGGCGGCCGGCGCGGAGGTCGGGATCGGCTCGCCGCTCGACGAGGAGCAGGACCGCGCGTTCCAGCGCGTGATCGTCGCCGCGGGCGCGATCGACGCGGTGATCGGCGACCGCATGATCGAGAGCCACCAGCGGTCGCGGCTGGTGTTCGGCTTGCTGCTCGCCGCCTGGGTGGTGATCGTCGCCCTGGCGGTGACCGGGATGGCCGCCCACGAACGCCGCCGCGCCGAGGCCGAATCGGCGCTGCGCGCGCGCGAGGAGGAGCTGTTCCAGGCGCGCAAGATCGAGGCGGTCGGGCGGCTCGCCGGCGGCATCGCGCACGACATCAACAACTACCTGGCCGCGATCACCGCCCAGTGCGAGCGGGTCAAGATGGGCGCCGAGCCGGGCGCCGCGCTCGAGCGGCGGATGGGGCGGGTGATCGAGACCGTGTTCAAGGCCTCGCAGCTCATCAGGCAGCTCCTGGCGTTCACCCGCCGCCGGCCGTTGCGCCTGCGGGTGCTCGACCTCAACCGGGAGGTCGGCGGGCTGGTGTCGATGATGCGCCGGCTGCTCGGCGAGGACATCCGGCTCGAGGTGGACCTCGCGCCCGGGCTGTGGCGGGTCAAGGCCGATCCCTCCCAGCTCGAGCAGGTGATCGTCAACCTGCTGGTCAACGCCCGCGAGGCGATGCCGGCCGGCGGCCGGGTGACGATCGAGACCGCGAACCGCTCGGCCGCGGGCGCGGCCGGCGGAGCCGGCGACGTCGTCGAGCTGGCGATCGCCGACGACGGCCCCGGCATCGCGCCCGAGATCCGCGACAAGCTGTTCGAGCCGTTCTTCACCACCAAGGAGGACCGCGGCGGCAGCGGCCTCGGTCTGGCCACGGTCTACGGCATCGTCGCCGGCGCCGGCGGCACGGTCGAGGTCGAGAGCGCGCCCGGCGCCGGCGCCCGCTTCGTCATCCGCCTGCCGCGCACGCTCGAGGCGGGAGAGGCCGAGCCGGCGCCCGCCGCCGCCGGCGCGCTCGGCGGCCGCGAGCGCGTCCTGCTGGTCGACGACAACGAGGAGTTCCGGGTCTCGACCCGCGACAGCCTGACCGCGCTCGGCTACCGGGTGACCGAGGCCGCCGACGGCGCGGCCGCGCTCGCCGCGTTCGCCGACGGCGACGGCGTCGACCTCGTGATCTCGGACGTACGCATGCCCGGGCTCTCGGGGCCGGCGGCGGTCGACCGCATGCGCCGGCTGCGGCCGGAACTGAAGATCCTGTTCATCTCCGGCTCGAGCGGCTCGTCGATCCTGCAGTACGGCTTCGAGACCGGCGAGTTCGACATCCTGCCCAAGCCGTTCGCGATCGAAGAGCTGGACCGGCGGATCCGCGCGCTGATCGCGGGCGCGCCGCCGCCCGCCGGCGCGCCGGAGAGCGCGGACGCGGACGGCTGAGAGCGCGGTCCTCCCGTAGACTCGCGGCCGCCGATGCCGCGTCCACGCCGCCTCGCGCTCGCCCTGCTGCTCGCCGTCGTCGCCGGCGCGACCCCCGCCGCCGCCCAGTCGGCCGCCGAGCGGATGGCGGCGGCG
>CAZNIX010000781.1:0-1749 GCA_964573125.1 uncultured Thermoanaerobaculia bacterium | reverse complement strand
CGCCCGGGGGCGAGGGCGCGCAGGGGGCGGCCGGCGGCGAGGCGGCGCCGGCCGCGGCGGGGCCGCCCGAGGGCACGCACGTCCTCACCTCGCCGATCGTCGGCACGTTCTACCGCGCGCCGGCGCCCGACGTCGACCCCTTCGTCGAGGTCGGCAGCCGGGTCAAGCCGGGGCAGGTGCTGTGCATCGTCGAGGCGATGAAGATCATGAACGAGATCGAGTCCGACACCGCCGGGGTGGTGGTCGAGATCTACCCCGCGAACGCCCAGGCGGTGGAGTTCGGGGAGCCCCTGTTCGCGCTCCGGCCCGATTGAGCCGCCGCCGGCCGCCGTACCCCGCCGATGTTCAAGAAGATCCTGATCGCCAACCGGGGCGAGATCGCGCTGCGCGTGATCCAGGCCTGCCGCGAGCTGGGGATCGCGACCGTGGCGGTGCACTCGACCGCCGACCGCGACAGCCTGCACGTCACCTACGCCGACGAGGACGTCTGCGTCGGGCCGCCGCCGGCCTCCGAGAGCTACCTCAAGGTGGCGAGCCTGATCGCCGCCGCCGAGATCACGGGCGCCGACGCGGTCCACCCCGGCTACGGCTTTTTGGCCGAGAACGCCGCGTTCGCCGAGGTGCTCGGCGAGTGCCACCTGGCGTGGATCGGACCGCGCCCGGAGACCATCCGGCTGATGGGCGACAAGGCCCGGGCGCGCCGCACCGCCGCCGCCGCCGGCGTGCCGGTGCTGCCCGGGTCCGAGGAGCCGCTCACCGACGCCGCCGAGGCCCAGCGCCTGGCCGCCGAGGTCGGCTACCCGGTGATCCTCAAGGCCGCCGCCGGCGGCGGCGGGCGCGGCATGCGCGTCGTCGGCGGGGCGGCCGAGATGGCCCGCCAGTTCGGCACCGCCCGCGAGGAGGCCGAGAAGGCGTTCGGCGACGGCTCGCTGTACCTCGAGAAGTTCCTCGTCGAGCCGCGCCACATCGAGTTCCAGGTCTTCGGCGACGCCCACGGCAACGTCATCCACCTCGGCGAGCGCGAGTGCTCGATCCAGCGCCGCCACCAGAAGCTGCTCGAGGAGGCGCCGTCGCCCGCGCTCACCCCCGAGCTGCGCGCCGAGATGGGCGCGGCGGCGGTGGCGCTGGCGCGCGAGGTCGGCTACCGGAACGCCGGCACCATGGAGTTCCTCCTCGACCGCGACGGGCGCTTCTACTTCATGGAGATGAACACCCGCATCCAGGTCGAGCACCCGGTCACCGAGATGGTCACCGGCGTCGACCTCGTGCGGCTGCAGATCGAGGTCGCCGCCGGCGGCCGGATCGAGATCCCCAGCGGCCTGCCGGCGCGCGGCCACGCGATCGAGTGCCGGATCAACGCCGAGGACCCCGAGCGCTTCATCCCCTCGCCCGGGCGGCTGGTCACCTTCCACCCTCCCAGCGGCCCCGGCACCCGGGTCGACACCCACGCCTACGAGGACTACGTCGTCCCGCCGCACTACGACTCGCTGATCGCCAAGCTGATCGTCCACGATCGCGGCCGCCCGGAGGCGATCGCGCGCATGGCGCGCGCGCTCGACTTCTTCGTCGTCGAGGGGATCCGGACCACGATCCCGCTCCACCGGCGGATCGTGCGCGACCCGGAGTTCGTCGCCGGCCGCTTCTCGACCCGCTTCATGGAAGGCTTCCTCGCCCGCCAGCGGGAGCACCCGGCGGCGGCGGCCGGGGGGGCCCGCCGATGAGCGCGCGCACCCGGCCGGCGCCGCCCGC
>CAZNIX010000780.1:0-1753 GCA_964573125.1 uncultured Thermoanaerobaculia bacterium | reverse complement strand
GCGGCGCTGCGCCCCCCACTGGCGCCGCTCCCGGGCCCCACCTCGCTGCCGGCTCCTCTTCGAGGAGTGCCGACAGTGCTATCTTCTCTTGTTACCTGCCCGCTGCGCGGTAGTGGTGGTCGCCGGCATGCGGACGGGCGGCATGGACTCGCCTGCCGACATCACCCAGCTCCTGCACGCCTGGCGCGCCGGCGACGGCTCCGCGCTCGAGCGGCTGACGCCGCTGGTCTACGACGACCTGCGACGGATCGCGCGACGCTCGATGGCCGGCGAGCGGGCGGGCGCCACGCTGCAGCCGACCGCGCTCGTCCACGAGGCCTGGCTGCGCCTGGCCCGGCACGAGCGGATCGCGTGGCAGGACCGCGCGCACTTCCTCGCCGTCGGCGCGCTGACCATCCGCCGGCTGCTGGTCGAGCAGGCGCGGCGGCGCAAGGCGCAGAAGCGCGGCGGGGGAGCGGTCACCGTCACCCTGAGCGCGGCGGCCGGCCAGGCGGCGGGCCCGCAGGTGGACCTGATCGCGCTCGACCAGGCGCTCGACCGGCTCGCCGAGCTGTCCCCGCGCCAGGCCCGGGTCGTCGAGCTGCGCTACTTCGGCGGGCTGACCGTCGAGGAGACCGCGCGGGTGCTCGCGGTCTCGCCGGCGACGGTCAAGGTCGACTGGCAGATGGCCCGGGCGTGGCTCTACGCGGCGCTCAAACCGGGCGGGCCGGAGGTCTAAACCTGCCGGCGCGCCGGCCGCTCTAAAGGTGGCATGGACAAGGACCAGTTCGCGCGCGTCGAGGCGCTGTTTCGCGAGGCGCTGCTCGGCGAGCCGGCGGACGTCGGCGCCTTCCTCGACGAGCGCTGCGGCGGCGAACCGGCGGTGCGCCGGCAGGTCGAGGCGCTGATCGCCGCCCACCGCGAGGCGGAGGCCTTCCTCGAGCCCGGCTCGGCGTCCGGCGGCGCGGCCGCGGGCGCCGGCGGGCTGGAAGGCCGGATGGTCGGCGCCTACCGGATCATGCGGCGGATCGGCGGCGGCGGCATGGGCGTGGTCTACCTCGCCGAGCGCGCGGACGACGCCTTCCGCAAGCGCATCGCGATCAAGGTGCTGCCGCCGGGCGAGGGCTCGGAGGACTTCGTCCGCCGCTTCACCACCGAGCGCCAGATCCTCGCCGCGCTCGAGCACCCGAACATCGCGCGCCTGCTCGACGGCGGCGCGACCGAGGAGGGGCGGCCGTACTTCGCGATGGAGTACGTCGAGGGCAAGCCGATCGACGCCTACTGCGAGGACCGGCGCCTGGGCGTCCGTCGGCGCCTCGAGCTGTTCTTGACCCTGTGCGACGCCGTGCAGTTCGCGCACGCCAACCTGATCGTCCACCGCGACCTCAAGCCGAGCAACGTCCTGGTCACCGGCGACGGCGTGCCCAAGCTGCTCGACTTCGGCATCGCGAAGCTCCTCAACCCCGAGCTGGCGTCGCGCTCCGGGGCGACGATCTCGTTCCTGCGCATGCTGACGCCGGACTACGCCAGCCCGGAGCAGATCCAGGGCGGGCCCATCACCACCGCGACCGACGTCTACTCGCTCGGCATCCTGCTCTACAAGCTCTTGACCGGCTGCCGTCCCTACCGGCTCGACGACAGCTCGCCGGCCGAGATGGTCGACGCGATCTGCCGGCGGGTGCCGGAGCCGCCGAGCGCCGCCGTCCTGCGGCCGCGCGAGGAGGCGGAAGCCGCCGGCGCGGGGCCGGCGGGCGCCGAGGCCGAGGGCGCGGCC
>CAZNIX010000779.1:0-1766 GCA_964573125.1 uncultured Thermoanaerobaculia bacterium | reverse complement strand
CGCGAGCGGTGGCGGCGGCGCCTGGCCGAGGTGACGGCGCTCGCCGCGCGCGCCGGCGGCGAGATCTTCGACCCGCCCCGGCTGCTCGGCGGCGCGGAGGTGCAGGAGCTGCTCGGGGTGGGCCCGGGACCGCGGGTGGGCGCGGCGCTCGCGGCGGTGCGGGCGGCCCAGGTCGACGGCCGCATCCGGACCCGCGAAGAGGCCCTGACACTCCTCCGCCAGCTCGTTTGAACCGGCGCCGCGCTGGCAGCGGTGGCGGCAGGACACGCGCCCAGCGGCGCGCAGGGCCGAAGGCCTATTTACCGATCAGCCGCTGATTCAGCTCCTTGATCCGCTCCATCAGCTTGTCGATCTTCTCCTGCGCCTCGGCGCGCAGGCGGTTGTAGTCGTTCTTCATCTTGTCGCGGTCGCGGTTCAGCTCCTCGACCCGCGCCTTGAAGTCGGCGATCTGGGCCTCGCGGTCGGCGATCCGGGCCTCGGCGTCGGCGATCTTCTCGTCCCGCTCGGCGAGCCGGATCTTGACCTTCTCCTCCTGCTCCTCGTAGAGGCGGCGGAACTGCTGCAGCTCGAGGATCTGCGAGAAGTCCGAGGTCGACGGGCTCATCTCTCCTCCCCTTTCTTCGATCTTGGGGAACATCTTGCGCAGCTTGAGCGAGAGGTCCTCGGGGTCGGGCGACTGGCGCATCGCCTCGGCGTAGGTGATCGTGCCGTGGCAGAGCAGCGCGAGCAGCGACTGGTTGGTCGACTGCATCCGATAGTAGGTGACCGACGACTCGACCTCCTCGAGGAGCTGCGCGGTCTCGCCCAGCTCGATCAGCTTCGCGACCTTGGGCGAGGTCTTCATGATCTCCATCGTCGCGACCAGGCCGCTGCCGTCGGCGCGCTCGACCAGCTTCATCGACGCCACCCCCTTGAGCACCTGGGCGAGCTGCGCCCGCACCTGCCCCTGCTGCTCGGGCGGGAAGCTGTCGAGGATGCGGTCGACGGTCTGGGTCGAGCTGTTGGTGTGCAGGGTCGAGAACACCAGATGCCCGGTCTCGGCGGCGGTGATCACGGTCGAGATCGTCTCCGGGTCGCGCATCTCGCCGACCATGATGACGTCCGGGTCCTGGCGCATGGCGTTGCGCAGCGCCTCGCGGAAGCTGATGGTGTCGGTGCCGACCTCGCGCTGGGCGAGCGTCGCCACGCCGTCGGTGAACAGGAACTCCATCGGGTCCTCGATGGTGATCACGTGCACCGGCCGGCGCGCGGTGATGTGCTTGATCAGCGCCGCGAGCGTCGTCGACTTGCCGCTGCCGGTCGGGCCGGTGATCAGCACCAGCCCCATCGGCAGATCGCAGAAGTCGAGCAGCACGTCGGGCAGCTCGAGCTCCTCGAGGTCGCGGATCTGGTAGGGGATGCGGCGGAACGAGGCGGCGAGGCTGCCGCGCTGCATGTAGATGTTGCCGCGGAAGCGCGCCAGGCCGCTTACCCCGTAGCCGATGTCGACCGCCAGGCGCTCCTCGAAGCGCGCCTGCTGCTGCGGGGTCAGGATGGCGCCGACCATCCGCTCGATGTCGCCGGGGCTCAGCGACTCGTACTCCTCGAGCGCGCGCAGCCGGCCGCTGACGCGCAGCAGCGGCGGCCGGGTCGGCTTGAGGTGGAGGTCGGAGGCGCCGCGCTCGGTGGTCACGCGCAGCAGGTCGTCGAGGTGCTCGGGGACCGGCCGCTTCGCCGGGGCGCGCCGCGCCGCCGCCGGCCGGGCGCCCGCCGCGGGTGCCGCACCG
>CAZNIX010000778.1:0-1771 GCA_964573125.1 uncultured Thermoanaerobaculia bacterium | reverse complement strand
GGGGCCGGCGGCGGCAGCGCGGCGGCCGCGGGCGCCGGGCCGGCGCCGAAGCGGGTCAGCCAGACCGCGCCGAGGCCGATCGTCCAGGCCACGAACTGGACGGTGAGGCCGAACACCCAGAGGATCGCCGAGGGCACCCACAGCAGGCGGCTGACGGCGTCGAGGCCGGTCGCGAACAGGGTCCAGACGTGGATCGCCGTCAACCCGACCAGCGCCGACACGAACAGGCCCTTGAGCTGCCAGCCGAAGCGGCCCTCGCACCAGCGCCCGACCGTCACCGCGACGCCGGCGATGCCGAGGAACAGGCCGACCAGGAGCATCGCCATGACCACCGGGATCACCAGGCAGCCGACGATCGAGATGATCAGGAGCAGGCACGCGGGGATGAACAGCACCTCGATCAGGAGGCCGGCGAGCAGCGACCGCCACGGGTCGCGCGCCGATTTCGCCGCCACCCGCTCGACCGGCCCTCGCGCCACCACCGTGACCAGGCCGACGAGCAGGATCAGCACGACCAGGCAGACCACCGCGCCGAAGACGTCGCTCAGGCGCTCCATCCGGTCGCTGACCGAACGCTCCCAGGTCCAGCGCCCGGGCCGCCACGAGCCGGGGCCGAAGCCGCCGCCCGACATCTCGACCTCGGAGACCCGGCCGCCGACGCGGGCGCCCTCGGCGCGCTCGACCCGGCCGCCGACGCTGGTGACGTCGCCCTCGACCTCGGAGTCGGGGCCGAGATAGACCGAGCCGCCGACCGCCACCACCTCGCCGCCGACCCGGCCGTCGACGCGCACCGAGCCGCCGATCGCCACCGCGTCCTCCTCGACCTCGCCGTCGACCCGGACGTCGCCGCCGAACGCGAGCGCGACCTCGGCGACCTCGCCTTCGTCGACGGTCACCGCGCTGGCGATCGACACCCGCTGGCCGGCCTCGACCCGCAGCCGCGGCATCCGCGGCACCTCGGGCGGCTCCGGCGGCTCGGGCGGCTCCGGGAGCTCGATCTCCGGGACCTCGATCTCGGGGATCTCGATCTCGACCGTGCGCGGCGGCCGCTCGCCGGCGCCCGGCGCGCCGCCGTAGCCGAACAGCTCGCGCGCGCCGGCGCCGAGCGCGGCGAGCCGGCGCACCGGCTCGGCGGCGGCGCCGAGCCGCTCGTCGAGCGCCGCGCCGGCGAGCACCTCGCCGTCGACCGCGACCTCGCCGTCCTCGATCTCGACCGCACGGTAGTCGGCCTCCTCCTCGTGCGGGCGCAGTAGCAGCCCCTGCCGGGTGGGCAGGACCTCGAAGCGATCGGCGATCTCGGCCGCCAGCTCCTCGGCGGCCGCGGGGGCGGAAGCCGGGGCGTTGGCCGGGGCTTCGACGATCGGCGCCTCCTGGCCCGCCGCGGGCGCGGCGAGGCCGAGCAGGACCCAGGCGAGGACGAACGACGGGGCACCGGCGAACGCGGCGCGCCACCGGCGGCGGCGCGGCGCGGAATCAGGCAGGGTACGCGACATGGGACCAGCTCCTCTCGGTAGCGATGAGATCGGAGAGCAGGCGCAGCGCCAGACCGGACACCGCCAGGGTGACGAGGATCGCCGTCGCCCCCGGCGCGGTGCCGGCGGCGGTGGCGAGCGCGCCGCCGACGTCCGCGAGCACCCCCCAGGCGCCGGCGGCGCCCGAGAGCCAGGTCGCGAACGCGGTCACCGCGGAGGCCAGGGCGTCGATCAGCGCGGCGACCGAGAGCCGCCCCGCCACCGACCCCGCGAGCGGGCCGACGAGCGGGCCGCCGAGC
>CAZNIX010000777.1:0-1773 GCA_964573125.1 uncultured Thermoanaerobaculia bacterium | reverse complement strand
CCCGCCGCCGGGGCGCGACCCCGAGCCGCCCGCGGGCGCCCGGCCGCGCCGCCCGGCCCCGGAGGTCTGAGCAGACCGGAATCGGCCGGCGGGCATGACCCGGGCCCGGAGGCCGTTGGAGCGAACGCGATGCGAACCGCCGCCCCCCGCGCCGCCGCCCCCCTCGCGGGGCGCCGCCTGCGCGCCGGCTTCACGCTGATCGAGATGGTGATCGTGGCCGCGCTCCTGACCATCCTCGCCGGCGTCACCCTGCCGGTGGTCAAGTTCGCCGAGAAGCGCCAGAAGGAGATCGAGCTGCGCGCCGCGCTGCGCGAGATGCGCTACGCCGTCGACGAGTTCAAACGGTACAGCGACAACGGCTTCATCCCCATCGAGTTCGGCACCGACGGCTATCCCAAGGACCTCGAGGTGCTGGTCGAAGGGGTCGAGATCGTCGGCCAGATCGACATGCAGGTCCGCTTCCTGCGCCGCATCCCGGTCGACCCGATGACCGGCGAGGCGGAGTGGGGGCTGCGCAGCTACCAGGACGATTTCGACGCCGACTCCTGGGGCGGCGAGAACGTCTACGACGTCTACTCGCTGTCCGAGGGCGTCGGCCTCAACGAGGTCCCTTATCGAGAATGGTGACCAAAGTGCCAAACCATGGTGACTGCGGACATACGCGCGCCTCAAGGGCGCGTCGGGAAGACGGCTTCACGCTGCTCGAGCTGATCATCGTCCTCGCGGTGATCGGCATCCTCGCCGCGATGGCCATGCCGCAGTTGCTCCACACTCCGACCGACGCCAAGGAGGCGGTGCTGCGCACGAACCTGCGCGCCATCCGCGACGTGCTCGACCAGTACCACGCCGACAAGGGCCACTACCCGCCGTCGCTCGAGGCGCTCGTCGACGAGGGCTACTTCCGCGCCGTGCCGCGCGATCCGATGACCAAGAGCAACGAGACCTGGGTGCTGATCTACGAGGAGATCGACCCCGAGGCGCCGCCGGCCGAGACCGAGCTGCCCGAGGGCGGCGAGCCGGGCGTGTTCGACGTCCGCTCGGGCTCCGAAGACCTCGCCCTCGACGGCACGCCCTACAACGAGTGGTGAGCGATGAGAGGTGACCGCGCCGCCGTCCGCGAGGCCGGCTACAACATGGTGATCCTGGTCGTCGCGATCACCATCCTCAACATCATGCTGGCGCTGGCGCTGCCGGCGTGGAGCCACCTGATCCGGCGCGACAAGGAAGAGGAGCTGCGCTCGCGCGGGCTGCAGTACGCGGAGGCGATCCGGGTCTTCCAGATGCGCTACGGCCGGCTGCCGGTGCGCCTCGAGGAGCTGATCGAGGTCAAGCCGCGCTCGATCCGCCGCCTGTGGACCGATCCGATGGTCCCCGACGGCAAGTGGGGGATCCTGTTCCAGGGCGTGCCGCCGGGGGCCGAGGGCGAGGAGCAGGACCCCGGCAACCCGGGGCTCAGGCGGGTCACGATCGGCCCGATCGTCGGCGTCCACAGCAAGAGCAAGGAGGCCTCGCTGTCGACGTTCTTCGGCGCCGCCAGCTACGAGCAGTGGCGGTTCACCGTCGACCTGCTGCAGCGCGGCGCCACCTTCCGCTCCGACCACATCCCGCGCCTCGACCTGCGCAACCTCGGCCGGCCGTTCGGCCACGGACTCGAGGTCGCGCGGCCGGTCGGCGAGCTGACGGGCGGGGGCCAGGACCTGGCCGGCGGCGGCTTCGTGCCGGGCGTGCCCGGCCAGCCCGGGAGCGCGCGGCCCGGCCAGCGGGTGCCGCCCG
>CAZNIX010000776.1:0-1774 GCA_964573125.1 uncultured Thermoanaerobaculia bacterium | reverse complement strand
GAGGCGATTGCCGGCGGGGTCATCGCGACGCTGCGCGACGAGCGGATCAAGCCGGCGTGGGACCGGGCGCTCGACGAGCTGCGCCGCGCGCGCCAGGACGAGCGCGCGTTCCGCCAGGGGCTGGCCGAGCTGATCGAGGAGGGCCGGCGCGCCGGGGCGCTCCCCGGTTGGCTGCGCGAGGGCATCGAGCTGGAGCCGGAGGAGCCCGGACGCGAGCCGGCGGCCGGACGCGAGCCCCGGAGCAGCGAGCCGATCGAGCCGCCGGCGATCGGCGAGGAGCCGCCACGGTGAGCCCGGCGACGCTCCCCGCGGCGCCGGCCGCGGCCCCAGACGCGCGCGGCGCCGACGGCGCCGGCCACCCGCGCCGGTACTTCGTCGAGACCTGGGGCTGCCAGATGAACGAGCTGGACAGCCAGCGCATGGCCGGCCAGCTCATGCAGCAGGGGATCCTGCCCACCCGCGATCCGGCGGCGGCCGACGTCATCCTGCTCAACTCGTGCAGCGTCCGCGAGAAGGCCGAGCACAAGGTCTACTCGCGCCTCGGCGAGTACCGGCGGCTCAAGCGCGACGGCGGCGAGCCGCTGCTCGGCCTGTGCGGCTGCGTCGCGCAGCAGGCGGGGGAGCGGGCGCTGGCGCGCGTGCCCGAGCTCGATTTCGTGCTCGGCCCGGCGCGCGTCGGCGAGCTGGCCGCTGTGATCGCCCGCCGCCGCGCCGGCGAGCGGGTGGTCGCCACCGGCTTCCCGGCCGAGCGCCCCTACGCGTTCGACGCCGTCGCGCGCCACGGCGAGTACAAGGGGATGGTGACGATCATCGAGGGGTGCGCCAAGCGGTGCACGTTCTGCATCGTCCCGACCACCCGCGGCCCCGAGCGCAGCCGCCCCCTGACCGAGATCGTCGCCGAGGTCCAGCACCTGCTCGGCTACGGCTTCGTCGAGATCGAGCTGCTCGGCCAGACCGTCAACCACTGGCGCGAGCCGGGCACCGCGCCCAGCGCGGGCCCCGATTTCGCCGACCTGCTCGACCGCGTCGCCTCGCTCCCCGGCCTCGCCCGCCTCCGCTTCGTCACCTCCTACCCGCGCGACTTCACCCCGCGCATGGTCGACCGGCTCGCCCGCCACCCGAACATCTGCAACTACCTCCACCTCCCGGTCCAGTCCGGCTCCGACCGCGTCCTCCGCCGGATGGGCCGCGGCTACACCGCCGGCGCCTACCGCGACCTGGTCGACCGCCTGCGCGCCGCCCGCCCCGACCTCGCGCTCTCGACCGACCTGATCGTCGGTTTCCCGGGCGAGACCGAGGACGACCACGACGCCAGCCTCGACCTCGTCCGGGACATCCGCTTCGCCTCGATCTACGCCTTCAAGTACTCGCCCCGCCCCCACACCGCAGCCCCCCGCCTCGACGGCCGCGTCGCTCCCGCCGTCGCCGACCGCCGCCTCGCCGAGCTCTTCGCCCTCCAATCGACCATCCAGCGCGACCTCAACCAGGCCCTGGTCGGCCGCACCCTCGACGTCCTGGTCACCGGCTGGGGCCGCGAGCCCGGCCTGCAAACCGGCCGCACGACCTGCCACCGCGTCGTCAACTTCCCCGCTCCCGATCCGCCTCCCCCCCTCGGCACCCTCACCCCCGTCACCATCACCTCCGCCCACCACCACAGCCTCACCGCCACCCCGGCCTGATCTCCCATCGGGGGTGACCCGATCGCCGCGGCAAGGACGTCCCGGTGGAGGAGTTGCCTGACCCCGGCGGCCTGTAGATGCGCCCCCATATACGG
>CAZNIX010000775.1:0-1775 GCA_964573125.1 uncultured Thermoanaerobaculia bacterium | reverse complement strand
CGCCGGCTCGCCGGCGGCCCCCTCCACCGCGCCCGGCCTCCCCGCCGCCGGGCGCCTCCCGTGGCGCGAGGCCGGGCTCGACGAGCGCCAGGCCGCGGCGCACCTGCTCGACCGGCTGACCTACGGGCCGCGGCCGGGCGAGGTCGATCGCGTGGTCGCGCTCGGTCTCGAGGCCTGGCTCGACGCCCAGCTTTCCACCGCCCTCCCCGAGCCCGTGCTCGCGGCCAAGCTTGAGCCGCTCGACGCGCTCGACATGTCGCTCGCGGAGCTCGGCCGCGTCTTCCCGCCGCCGGCGGCGTTCCTGATCGAGGCGCGGCGCGCCGGCGTCCTGCCCGCGGACGTCGATCCCCGCGCCCTCGGCGAGCTGGGGATGGCGACCCGCGCCAGGCTCCGCCGGGACCTCGTCCGCTTCGCCGCCGAGCGCGGCTACCGACGGCCGCGCGAGCTGGTCGAGCAGCTCGCGGCGCAGAAGCTCTACCGCGCGGTCTACGCCGAAAACCAGCTCGCCGAGCTCCTGACCGGCTTCTGGTTCGACCACTTCAACGTCTCGATCACCGACAACGACGCGCGGCTCGCGGTGCTCCCCTACGAGCGCGACGCGATCCGCCCCCACGCCCTCGGCCGCTTCCGGGACGTGCTCGGCGCGACCGCCCGCCACCCGGCGATGCTCTACTACCTCGACAACGCCCGCTCGGTCGCCGCCGAGGGGCAGCCGACCACGATCGAGCGGCGGCTCGGCGGCTTCGCCGGCCGCGGCGGGCTCGGCCGCGGTGGCCTGGGGCGCGGCGGGGGCGCGGTCGGTGGCCGCGGCGGCTTCGGCCGCGGGTCCGGCGCCGGCGGCGGCCGCGGCATGCCCGGCGGCGATCTCGATCCCGAGCTGCGCGCGGCGATCGAGCGCAACCGCCCGCGCGGGCTCAACGAGAACTACGCCCGCGAGCTGCTCGAGCTGCACACCCTCGGCGTCGACGGCGGCTACGACCAGGACGACGTCGTCGCGGTCGCGCGCGCGTTCACCGGCTGGAGCGCGCTGCCGCCGGGGTTCGCGCGCCGCGACGCCGAAACGCGGCTCGCCCGGCTCGAGCGCGCCGGCGGCCGGCTCGGCTTCGTCGTCGGGGACGGCGGCTTCGTCTTCCGCGCCGACGCCCACGACGCCGCGAAGAAGACCGTGCTCGGCCGCACGCTCCCCGCCGGCCGCGGCATCGAGGACGGCGAGGAGGTGCTCGACCTGCTCGCCGCCCACCCGGCGACCGCCCGCCACCTGGCGGGGAAGCTCGCCGTCCGCCTGGTCTCCGACCGGCCGCCGGAATCGCTCGTCGACCGCCTGGCGGCGACCTTCGCCGCCACCGGCGGCGACCTGCGCGCGACGGTCGAGGCGGCGGTCTACGCGCCCGAGTTCTGGGCCCCCGAGGCGCGGCGGGCGAAGATCAAGTCGCCGCTCGAGCTGGCGGCGTCGGCGGTCCGCGGCCTCGGCGCGGAGGTGGTCGACGCGCGACCGCTCGCGCGCGCGGTCGCCGACCTGGGCCAGCCGCTCTACGCCTACCAGGCGCCGACCGGCTGGCCCGACCGCGGCGAGTTCTGGGTCAACACGGGGGCGCTCCTCCAGCGCATGAACTTCGGCCTCCGGCTCGCCGCCGGCGCGGTGGGCGGGGTCGAGGTCGACCTGCCGGCGCTGACCGGCGGGCGCGAGCCCGCCTCCCGCGCGGACGCGCTCGCCGCCTACGGGGCGCTGCTGCTGCCCGGCCGCGACCTCGGCGCCGCCCTCGCCCCGCTCGCCC
>CAZNIX010000774.1:0-1786 GCA_964573125.1 uncultured Thermoanaerobaculia bacterium | reverse complement strand
GAGCCCGCCGCGCCCGGCGCCGGTGCGCGTCGTGCCGGCGCGGCGACCGCGGCCGCGCCGCCCGGCACGCCGCTCGCCGAGAAGATGCGCCCGCGCACGCTCGACGAGGTGGTCGGCCAGGAGGCGGTGGTCGGCCCCTCCGGCTTCCTGCGCCGGGCGATCGCCGAGGACCGGGTGCCGTCGCTCGTCTTCTGGGGCCCGCCGGGGAGCGGCAAGACCACGCTCGCGCTGGTGATCGCGCGCGAGACCGACGCCCGCTTCGTGCCGTTCTCCGCCGTCACCGCCGGCATCAAGGAGGTCAAGGAGGTGATGGCGGACGCCGCCCGGCTGCGCCGCGCCAGCGGCCGGCGCACGCTGGTCTTCGTCGACGAGATCCACCGCTTCAACAAGGCGCAGCAGGACGCCTTCCTCCCCTGGGTCGAGCGCGGCGACGTCGTGCTCGTCGGCGCCACCACCGAGAACCCGTCGTTCGAGGTCATCTCGGCGCTCCTCTCGCGCTGCCGGGTGGTGGTGCTCGAGCCGCTCTCCGAGGCCGAGCTGGTGCACCTCCTCGAGCGCGCGCTCGCCGACGCCGAGCGCGGCGTCGGCGGCCTCGGCCTCGCGGTCGAGCCGGAAGCGCTCGCGGCGCTCGCCCGGCTCGCCGACGGCGACGCCCGCGCCGCCTACAACCTGCTCGAGCTGGCGGCGGCCGAGGCCGGGCCCGCCGGCGCGATCGACGCCGGGACCGTACGCCGGGTGGCGCAGCGGCGCGCGCTGCGCTACGACAAGGCGGGCGAGGAGCACTTCAACCTGATCTCGGCGCTCCACAAGTCGCTGCGCGAGAGCGACCCCGACGCCGCGCTCTACTGGCTCGCGCGCATGCTCGCCGCCGGCGAGGACCCGCACTACGTCGCGCGGCGGATGGTCCGCTTCGCGAGCGAGGACGTCGGCCTCGCCGACCCGGCGGCGCTGCCCCAGGCGCTCGCGGCCTGGGACGCCTACCACCGCCTGGGCACCCCCGAGGGCGAGCTGGCGCTCGCCCAGGCCGCGCTCTACCTGGCGCTCGCGCCCAAGAGCAACGCCGCCTACACCGCCTACGGCGCGGTCCGCAAGGCGGTCGAGGACCACCCCGCCGAGCCGCCGCCCAAGGCGATCCTCAACGCCCCGACCCGGTTGATGAAGGACCTCGGCTACGGCGCGGGCTACGTCTACGCGCACGACGTCGAGGAGGGCGTCGGCGGCATCGACTGCCTGCCCGACGCGCTCGCGGGGAGCCGCTTCTACCGGCCGGTGGAGCGGGGGTTCGAGCGCGAGCTGGGGGAGCGGCTGGAGCGGTTCCGGGAGCTGCGCGAGCGGGTGCGGGAACGGCGCGAGAGGTAGTCCTCAGCGGCTGGCGGTGGGGGTGGCGCCGCGCACCGCCTCCTCGACCGCCCCCTTGGTCAGCAGCTCGCTGAAGAGGTGCGGTTCGGCGCCCGGGCGGTAGAGGAGGTAGAAGGGGATGCTGTAGCGGCCGTGGGCGGCGAGGTAGGCGGCGATGGCGTCGTCGCGGTTCGTCCAGTCGGCCTTCATCGCGACCACGCCGTGGCGCGCGAAGAGGTCGGCGATCTCCGCGGTCTCGAGCACCAGCCGCTCGTTGGTCTTGCAGGTGAAGCACCAGTCGGCGGTGACGTCGACGAAGACCGGCCGTTCGGCGCCCAGCCGTTCGGCCTCGGCGCGGTCGAACTCGAGCCAGGGGATGCGCTCGGCGGTCGCCGGGGCGGCGGCGGCGGGGGCGGTGCCGGGGGCGGCGGCGAGGCCGAGGGTGGCG
>CAZNIX010000773.1:0-1789 GCA_964573125.1 uncultured Thermoanaerobaculia bacterium | reverse complement strand
GCCGCCGCGCCGCTCGCGCTCCCGGACGTCGTGCGAGCGGCGGCGGGGGAGCGCTTCACCGGCGCCGTGCCGCTCGGCGAACGGCTCGCGCTGGTGCTGGCGCCGGAGCGCCTGCGGCTCGACGACGGCGCCGGGAGCGCCGGCGAGCAGCTCGCCGGCGCCGCTCCCGATGATCCGCTCTCCTTCGCGGCTCCCGCGCCCGGCCGAGCCCTCGCTGCCTCGGCGCGGCCGCATGCGGTGGTGCTGTTCTCCGCCCACCCCGACGGCCGCCAGGGCGCCACGCTCTTCGGCCTCAGCCTGGCCCAGGTCGAGGAGGTGCTGCGGCCGCTGCCGGTCACACCGGTGCCGGGCGCCGGCGACGCCCTGCTCGGCGTCGTCCTCTGGCGCGACCGCGTGGTGCCGGTGGTCGACCTCGCCCACCGCGCCGCCCTCGCGCCCCCGGCCGCCGGGCCTCCCGGGCGCCTGCTCCTCGTGCGCGGCGTGCGCCGCCCCGGCTGGGTCGCGTTTCCCGTGCGCGCGGACCTCGAGGTCGAGCCCCTGCCGCTGCCCAGCCGGGCGTGGGCCGACGGTCCGCGCATGTCTCCGCTTGCGGCTCTGGGCGTGTTCGAGCTGGCGGCGGGGACCGTCGTGGTCCCCGACGTCGACCGCATCCTGACCCCCGATCGCGCGGGCCCGGACGCCGGGCGCGCGGCGCGGTCGGCTCCCGACGAGAGAGGAGAGAGCGATGAAGAGAGCTAGCACGGTCGCCGCAGCGCTGGTCCTGGCCTTATCGGCAGCCGCCGCCGGCGCGCAGGAGGAGGCGGCGGAGGAGGCGGCGTCGCCGAGCTTCGTCGGCAGCGTCACCCTGGCCACCGAGTACATCCTGCGCGGCATCTCGCAGACCGACGAGGATCCCGCGATCCAGGGCAACATCGACTTCGTCGCCGGCGGCTTCTACGCCGGAGTGTGGGCGTCCAACGTCGAGGTCAGCGAGATCGGCCTGGGGATCGAGACCCACGCCGAGTTCGATTTCTACGCCGGCTATCTCTGGCAAGGGGAGAGCGGTTTCGGCTGGGAGCTGGGCGCGATCCACTACGAGTACCCGAGCCACGAGGTGATCAACTACGAGGAGTACTACGCGTCGTTGCTGTACAAGACGTTCAAGGTCAGGTACTACTACACCGAGGACTTCCTCGGCTTCGGCGGCGATGGGCACTACATCGACGGCAAGCTCGACATCCCGCTCGGCAAGGGCTTCAACCTCGGCCTCCACGTCGGCCACAGCATGTTCGCCGACGCGGTCGGCCTGCGCGACTACTACGACTACCGGGGCGGGTTGGGCTACACCCAAGGCGCGTTCACGGTCGAGGTCGCCTACACCGACACCGACGAGACCCAGCTCGGCAAGGCGGAGGAGGGCCGGGTGATCGGCTTGCTGACCCTCAAGTTGTGAAGCCGCCGAGGCGATCGCGAGCCGACCCGCCGGGAGGGATGAAGCCACGGCGGCGGAGCGGGAGGGGCGGCCGGCGCCTCCCGACGGGGCGGCCGGCGCCGCTCCGCCGCCGGGGATGTGGTGGGGACTCGGCGCTGACGATCGCGTGCCCGGTACGGCCTGGAGCCGCGGGTGTCGCGGCGTCTCCCCGCGCTGGCGTAGGCTCGAACCGTGGAGCCGGACGATTCGCGACCGCCGCCGGCCGCGGCAACGCCCGCGGAGCGCGCCGCGGCAACGCCGGCAGAGCCGGCAGCCGCGATGCCCGCGGAGCCGGCCGAGCGGACCCCGGAGGAGCTCGCCGCCCTCGCCGCCGACCCG
>CAZNIX010000772.1:0-1792 GCA_964573125.1 uncultured Thermoanaerobaculia bacterium | reverse complement strand
GCCGGCGAGCGCGAGCAGCCGGTCGCGCAGGTCGGCGCTGCACGAGGTGACGTGGGCGGCGCCGGCGAGCGCCCGGCGCGCCATCGCCGCGAGCGGCGCCGCGCGCTCGGCCATGAACACGTCGGAGCCGTGGAGCGTCACCGCGTAGGGGACGCCGGCGGCGCCCGCGGCGCGCGCGGCGACGAAGCCGTTGGGCAGGATCCAGTGGGCGTGGACCAGTTCGATGCCGCGCGCGCGGATCAGGCGCCGGAGCGCGCGCTCGGCGCACAGGAAGTAGAGCGGCGCCTGGAGCCAGGCCAACGCCTTCATCCCGACGTCGCGCCGGAGCGTGCGGGAGTAGCCGAGCCGGTGCCAGCGGCCGGGCCAGACGTAGCGGAACGAGTGCACCGTGAGCGGCGACGCCGGGTCCGGGGCGAGCGCCGGGTCGTAGGGCACGAGCACGTGCACCTCGTGGCCGCGCCGCGCCAGCTCCTCGGAGAGGCGCTTGACGAACGGCCCGTGGGTGTCGCCCGCGAAGCGGGGGAAGCTGTGGGCGAGGACGGCGACCCGCACGGCGCTGACCGGACGGCGGGTTCAGAAGCTCGAGCGGCCGAAGTTGGCGGCGAGCACCGCGAGGTCCTCGCCGTCGACGTCGCCGTCGACGTCGAAATCGGCGTCGCGGTCGTAGCGGCCGGACCCGGCGCGGGCGCCGAACGCGCGCGCGAACGCGACGAGGTCGGCGCCGTCGACCCGGCCGCTCTGGTCGAGGTCGCCGTCGAGGAAGACGCTGCCGGCGATCAGGAAGCGGGCGATGCGGCCGTCGAACGCGTTGGCCGGGCTGGCCAGGTCGCGGGTGCGCAGGCCGACCTCGACCCACCCGATCAGCGGCTCGGCCACGGTGTGGAAGAGCTGGGCGCGGTTGCCGGCGCCGCTGACCTGGGCTTGGACCGCGGTGCCGTTGACGGTCAGCGAGGTGTTGGCGACGTCGATGCCGGCGCCGAAATCCCAGAGGTCGATCTGGAGCGTCGGCGTCGCGGGCACCCGGCGGGCGCCGTGCTCGGGGCTCATCAGCCCCGGCACCGGCGGCACGCCGTCGGTGTCGGTCAGCACGTCGAGAAACGCCTCGGCCATGACGTCGTAGCCCATCGCGTTGGGATGGCCGACGCGGTCGGTCGGCGCGGTCCAGTAGTGGGTCGAAAAGACGTCGGGGACGGCGCCGAAGACGTGGAAGTTGTCGACCAGGCGGCGGCCGGCGCGGCCCGCCAGGTCGCGCAGCTCCTGGTTGAGGGCCTGGTTGAGGATGTTCTCGGGGTCGACGTTGGCGGCGGGGATGCGCGGGATCAGCGTCGCGTGCACCGCCTCGTAGCCGCGGTTCTCGGCCCGGCGCGCCATCTCGGCGAGGTTGAACAGCGTGGTCTCGCGCGAGATCTTGCGCGAGATGTCGTTGCTCCCCTCCATCAGCAGCAGGACGTCGCCGTTCTCCTCGGCGAGCACGTCGCCGATCCTGAGCAGTCCCTCGGGGGTGCGCTCGGCGCCGACGCCGCGGTTGACCACCACCGCCTCCGGCTCGCCGTTCTCGCGCAGCCCCGCCTGGAGCCGGGGCGGATAGCCGCGCTCGGCTTCGGGGAGCGTCTCGTCGTCGCCGGTGCCCTCGGTGATCGAGTCGCCGAACGCGACGTAGCGCTGCGCGGCGGCCGGCACCGCCGCCAGGAGGAGCAGGGCGGCGGCGGCGAGCAGAACGCGGAGCGGGGGCGACGCGGTCAAGGGCCGCCCTCCGCCGCGCCGGCGGCGCGCGGCCGGACGCGCAGCTCCG
>CAZNIX010000771.1:0-1794 GCA_964573125.1 uncultured Thermoanaerobaculia bacterium | reverse complement strand
CGCGGGCTCCGGCTCGCCGCAGGCCCCGGCGAGCAGAGCCAGCGCGAGCAGCGCCCTCGCCGGGGCCCGGGGCGCGGTCACGGCCCGTCCGCGGGGCGGCCGCTCCCCTCGACCAGCCGGTGGTAGCGGCCGGACGCGAGCGGCCCGAAGCTCTCCCGGCCGCCGGCCGGCCAGGTCACGGTCACGCTCTCGACGCCCTCCGCCCCGCCGAGCCCGGCCAGCACCCGCGGGTCGTTCGACGAGGAGAAGCTGCCGTCGGTGTGTACCCGGCGCACCAGGCGGCGGCCGTCGGGCAGGTCGAGCTCGAGCAGCGCGCCGAGCGCGTCCGAGCCGCCGGCGCCGATCGCCGCGAGGCCGATCCACGGCCGGCCGCCGCCGCAGCCGTTGACCAGCAGCCGGGCCGGGCCGTTGTTGTCGTTGACCACGACGTCGGTGTCGCCGTCGTCGTCGAGGTCGCCGAACGCGGCGCCGCGCGAGACCTGGCCGAGCGCGAACCACGGGCCGCCGATCGCGGTCGTCTCCTCGAAGCGCCCGCCGCCGGCGTTGCGGAAGAGCTGGGGAGTCTGCTCGAGCGGGTAGGGCTTGCCCGCCGCGAGCTGCTCCGGGATCACGCGCACCGCGCCGTTGACCGCGAGCAGGTCGAGCAGGCCGTCGTTGTCGTAGTCGATGAACGCGGTGCCGAAGCCGGTGGTCTTCCAGCTCGCCATGCCGACGCCGGAGGGGGCGCTGGCGTCGGTGAAGCCGCCCCGGCCGTCGTTGAGGTAGAGCGTGCTCATCTCGTCGCTCAGGTGGGTCATGAACAGGTCGAGGTCGCCGTCGCCGTCGACGTCGCCGGCGTCGACCCCCATCGAGGCCTGCGCCCGCCCCTCGCCCGAGAGCGCCGCGCCGGCGAGCAGGGCGTCCTCGCGGAACGTGCCGTCCCCCTGGTTGAGCCAGAGGAAGTTCGCCATCTGGTCGTTGGCGACGTAGAGGTCCGGCCGGCGGTCGCCGTTGAAATCGGCGGCGACCGCGCCCAGGGCGTTGCCCGCGGCCTGCGCCATGCCGGCCTCGCGCGTCGCGTCGCGGAAGCGCCCGCCGCCGAGGTTGCGGAACAGGCGGTCCGGCTCCGGGGTGTAGGAGAGCGGGCCGCACCAGTCCGGGGCACCGGTGGCGGTGCGGCAGCGGCGGTGGACGCCGAGGTTGAACGTGACGTAGCTGCCGACCCAGAGGTCGAGCCGGCCGTCGCCGTCGTAGTCGAAGAACACCGCGGGCACGCTCCAGCGCGGGTCGTCGACGCCGGCCTCGGCGGCGGCCTCGCGGAACGTGCCGTCGCCCTGGTTGATCCAGAGCTGGTTGCGGCCGAGGTTGGTGACGTAGAGGTCGGGGTCGCCGTCGCCGTCGGCGTCGCCGGCCGCCGCGCCCATGCCGTAGCCGGTGGCCGCGGCGAGGCCGGCGCTCGCGGTGACGTCGGTGAAGAGGAGCTCGACCGTGCCGTCGTCGCGCCGCCGCGAGTCGTTGCGGTAGAGCCGGTCGGAGAGCGGCGGCGGGCCGGGAGGCGGTACCAGGGCGTCCGCCGCGGTCGCCTGCGGGTCGAGCAGGTTCATCTGCACCAGGTAGACGTCGAGGTCGCCGTCGCCGTCGTAGTCGAGCAGCGCGACGCCGGAGCCGGTGATCTCCGGCAGGTAGTGCTCGCCGGTCATGCCGTTCCAGTGGCGGAAGTCGAGGCCGGCCTCGGCCGCCCGCTCCGTGAAGATCGGGCCGTCGGTACATGGGTCGCCGGCGGGCTCGGCGGCCGGCGCCGGCGCGGCGCGCTCA
>CAZNIX010000770.1:0-1795 GCA_964573125.1 uncultured Thermoanaerobaculia bacterium | reverse complement strand
GCGGCCGGCGCCCGGCCGCCGGCGCCGCGCACCCTGACCATCGAGACCCGCGACAAGCAGTTCTCGCCGCGGGTGCTGGCGGCGCCCCGCGGGAGCACGGTGCGCTTCCCCAACCGCGACCCGATCCTCCACAACGTGTTCTCGGTGTCGCGCGGCAACGCGTTCGACCTCGGTCTGCTCGGCGCGGGGCCGGGAGCGGAGACGACGTTCGGGCAGCCCGGGCTGGTGCGGATCTACTGCAACGTCCACCACGGCATGGTCGCCTACGTGATGGTGGTCGACACCCCGCACTACGCGAGCCCTGACGCCGGCGGCCGCTTCCGCCTCGCCGGGCTGCCGGCCGGGCCGGGCAAGCTCACCGCCTGGCACGAGCAGAGCGACCCGGCGACGCTCGAGCTGACGCTGCCCGCGCCCGGGCCGGTCGAGGTCGATCTCGGCGTCTCGCGGCCGCGCGTGCCGCGCCACCTCAACAAGCTCGGCAAGTCCTACGGGCGGGGCCGTGACCGCTACTGAGACCACTTCGCTGACCCCTCCCGCGCGCGCCCGGCGCGGCGGCGCGCCGCGGGCGGCGGGGGAGCGCCGGGGCCTCGGGCTGGGCACCCGGATCTTCCTCATCACCGCGCTCCTAATCGTGCTCGCGGTCGGCGGCGCGGTCGCCTACACCGCGTTGACCGCCCAGCGCATCGCCCGCGATCAGGCGGCCGAGGCGCTGCGCGCGAGCCACGAGCTGTTCACCACCTTCCGCGGCGAGCGCGAGGCCCGGCTGGTGCGCGAGGCGAGCCAGTTCGCCTCCGATCCGGCGATCGCGATCTACCTCGCCGAGGCGATCCCGGCCGGCGACCGCGCCTCGATCCTCGACCAGCTCGGCGAGCGGCGGGCCGATTTCGAGTTCGCGTTCGCCGCCGTGCTCGACCCCGAGGGGCGGCTGGTCGCGCGCACCGACCGCCCGGCCGGCGGCGGCGAGGACCTCGCGGGGAGCGGTCTCGTGGCGCAGGCGCTCGAGGAGTACGTCGCGGTCGGGCTCTGGCGGGAGGGCGAGGAGCTGTACGAGGCGACGGTGGTGCCGATCGACCCCGGGGGCTTCCTCGGCGGCTTCCTGCTCACCGGATTCGACCTCGGCCTCGGCCGGGTGATGGGCAACGACGTGGCGGTGGTTACCGAGAGCGGCGGCTCGCCGGCGGTCGCCGCGACCACGCTGGCGCCGGACCGCGCGCGCCTGCTCGGGTCGGCGCTGCGCGCGCGGCCGGAGCTCTACCGGCGGGCCGCCGCGGGCGAGACCGTCGAGGGGGTCGACCTCCGGCTCGCCGGCGAGCCCTGGATCGCGCTCTTCGCGCCGCTCGGCGACGCCGCCGGCGAGCCGATCGGGGCGAGCGCGGTGCTGGTCTCGCTCGACCGCGAGCTGGCGCCGTTCCGCGCCATCCAGCGCGCGCTCCTCGCCGCCGGGCTGGCGGCGGTGCTGCTCGCGTTCGCGCTCTCGTTCGGCTTCGCGCGCCGGCTGCTGGCGCCGATCCGGCGTTTGAACGCGGCCGCCGCCGCGGCGCGCGCCGGCGACTACGACCAGGAGATTCCGACCGGCCGCGGCGACGAGGTCGGGGCGCTCGCGCGCTCCTTCGATCACCTGCTCTCCGACCTGCGCGAGAAGCGCGACATGGAGGCCTACGTCGCCGAGCTGTCGCGCACCCTGCCCGAGGCCGGCTCGCCGCAGCCGCTCCAGCCGACGGTGCGGCCGCCGGTGCGCGAGCGGCTGGCGCTGCTCGGCGCCGAGTTCAGGGACCGCGCCCGGCTCGGCGCCGGC
>CAZNIX010000769.1:0-1799 GCA_964573125.1 uncultured Thermoanaerobaculia bacterium | reverse complement strand
CAGCCGCGGGCGCGACTCCGGCGGAGACCGCCGCGGCCGCCGCGACCGCGACTCCGGCGAGGACCGCCGCGGGCGCGATGGCCGCGGCTCCGGCCCGGGCGAGCGACCGGCGGGCCAGCCGGGTCCGTGGGCGGTTCGGGGTCGTCATGCCGACCGATCTTACGGCAGCGACGCCGCGGTCCGGGACCGGCCGGCGGGCCCTCGCCCGCGCTCCCTTCCGCACCCGGCCGCTCCGGTTCCGCTGCGGTGGGTTGACAAACGTCGGAGGAAGGCTGTATTATGCCGCCGTACCATAAATGTTGGATCGGAGGCCGTCCATGAAGCACGACCGTCGCTGCGCCCCCGCCCTCGCCGCCGCCGCCGCGTTCGCCCTGCTGCTCGCCGTGCCCGCCGCGGCGCAGTTCGTCGACGACGGCAACGAGTTCCGCGTCAACACCACGTCGCCGACCAAGCAGCGCGAGTCCGCCGTGGCGTTCAGCCCCGACGGCGGGTTCACCGTCGTCTGGCGCGACTATCGCGCCGGGCTCACCGTCCGCTTCTTCCCCGCCGGCCGCCCCCCGAGCGAGGACGTCGTGCTGGTGGGCAACCAGATCTTCGACAACAACCCCGGCGAGGGGACGATCTTCTCGCGCCTGCAGCCGGTGCTGGTCTACCTCGACGACGGCAGCTTCCTCCTGTTCTGGACCGAGGAGAAGGGCTACCTGCGCGCCGCGGTCTTCCACTACGACTACGACGTGCTCGAGCAGGACGTCTACGGCCAGCGCTTCAGCGCCGAGGGGCGGCCGGTCGGCGCGCGCTTCCGGGTCAACCGCGTCCAGCAGGGCCTGCAACGCAACCCGGCGGTGGCGGTCGGCGCCGACGGCGGGTTCCTGATCGCCTGGGATTCGAGCGACGGCGTCGCCGGCGTCGCCCCGGGCGACGGCGTCTTCGCCCGCGCCTTCAACGCCCGCGGCCTGGCGATCGGCGCCGAGAGCAAGCTCGACGAGTTCGCCGGCGTCGCCGCCCGCCAGCCGGCGCTCACCGCCGGCCGCGACGGCTACCTGATGGTGTGGGAGGGCGACGGCGACGGCACCGAGGGCGCCGAGATCTTCGCCCGCCTGCTCGACGTCGAGGGCGAGGCGGTCGGGCCGCAGTTCCGGATCAACGCCACCACCGCGCGCGACCAGCGCGCGCCGGCGGTCGCGGCGGGCGCGGACGGCAACTACCTGGCGGTGTGGTACGCCGGGATCGAGACCGTCGGCCGGTATCGGATCTTCGGCCAGGCGGTCGGCAGCGACGGCGCCCTGCTCGGCCCCGAGCTGACGGTGAGCGCGAGCGACATCGAGCGCGCCCACGTCCTGCCCGAGATCGCCGCCTCCTCCACCGGCGAGTTCCTGG
This sequence comes from uncultured Thermoanaerobaculia bacterium, assembly GCA_964573125.1. GTDB lineage: Bacteria > Acidobacteriota > Thermoanaerobaculia > Multivoradales > JBCCEF01 > CAVSQV01. The sequence continues at coordinate 422 of CAZNIX010000769.1, read as the reverse complement.
TCGGCTGGCTGCTCTGGTACGGCGACTTCCAGACCGCGGTCGTCGGTGTCCACCTCGACGCCCTGGGCAACCCGATCGGCGAGTCGTTCCGGATCAGCCAGCACCAGACCTCGAGCCGCACGATCGCGATCGCCGCCGGCCCGCGCGGCGACTACCTGGCCACCTGGGAGGGCTTCACGACCGGCACGCGCGCGGCCGACCTCGGCATCGCCGCGCGCCGGATCCCGAGCACGCAGCCGCACGTGCCGCTGGCCATGCCGGCGCTGACGCCCGGCGTGGTCTCGATCGGCGGCGTGCACTGAACCGACAGCCTCGCTTACGTGATGAGCGCTCGCCCGGCGTCCCCGCCGGGCGTCTTTTTTTTGGCGGGGGGCTGCGCCCCCCTCCCCGGGCGAGTGAATCGCCCGGGTCCCCTCCCCTGT
>CAZNIX010000768.1:0-1806 GCA_964573125.1 uncultured Thermoanaerobaculia bacterium | reverse complement strand
CGGCCGCCGCCCCGGCCGCGCCGCGCGAGCCGGTGGTGGTCACCGGCGCCGCGCTCGGCCTGCCGGGCACCGAGCGCGTCTTCGACGACCGCAACCTCGGCCGCATCCTCCACGGCGAGCAGCTCATCGACGCCATCCCGATGCGCTTCCGCCGCGCCATGGTCGACAAACACATCACCCGGCTGGTCAAGAGCGACCAGGGCGGGCCGCGGTTCGAGACCATCGACCACCCCGCCGAGGCGATCAAGCTCGCCGCCCGGCGCGGCCGGTTCGACCTCGTCGAGGAGTTCGGCTACCCGGCCGATCGCGCCCCGGCCCTCGACGTCGTCTCCGCGCTCGCGATCGGCGCCGGTCTCGACGCCCTGCGCGACGCCGGCATCCCCCTGGTGCAGCACTACAAGACGACGACCAAGGGGACGCAGCTCCCGGACCGCTGGGGCCTCCCGCGCCGCCTGCGCGACGACACCGGAGTAATCTTCGCCTCCGCGTTCCCCGGCGTCGAGGCGTTCGCCGCGGAGAGCCAGCGCTACTACACCGACCTCGCCCGCCGCCGCCGGTTGGCGGAGCTTGAGGACCTGCACACGCGGTTCGCCGCCCAAACGCCCCCCGCCACCACCGTCCTCGAGGAGCTGGACCGACGCCGCCACGAGGCCCGGGCCGAGCTGGCGGCCGAGCCCTACGCGTTCGACCGCCGCTTCCTGTTCCGCGTCCTCGCCATGGGCCACTCGCAGTTCGCCGAGCTGATCGGCGCCCGCGGCCCCAACACCCAGATCAACGCCGCCTGCTCGAGCACCACCCTGGCGGTCGGCCTGGCCGAGGACTGGATCCGCGCCGGCCGCTGCCGCCGGGTGGTCGTCATCTCCGCCGACGACGTGACCGGCGACCATCTCCTCGAGTGGATCGGCGCCGGCTTCCTCGCCACCGGCGCCGCCGCCACCGACGAGGAGGTCGAGGACGCGGCGATCCCGTTCGACCGCCGGCGGCACGGCATGCTCATCGGCATGGGCGCGGTCGGGATCGTGGTCGAGAGCTTCGAGGCGGCGCGCGAGCGCGGCGTCCAGCCGATCTGCGAGCTGCTCGGCGCGGTGACCGCGAACAGCGCCTATCACGGCACGCGCCTCGACGTCGACCACATCCGCTTCGTGATGGAGGACCTGGTGGCGCGGGCCGAGGCGCAGTGGGGCATCGACCGCCGCGAGATCGCCGCGCACACCGTCTTCCTCTCCCACGAGACCTACACCCCGGCGCGCGGCGGCAGCGCCCAGGCCGAGGTCGACGCGCTCCGCCACGTCTTCGGCGCCGACGCCGACCGCATCGTGATCGCCAACACCAAGGGCTTCACCGGCCATCCGATGGCGGTCGGCATCGAGGACGTGGTCGCGATCAAGGCGCTCGAGACCGGGCTGGTGCCGCCGGTGGCGAACTTCAAGGAGGTCGACCCCGAGCTGGGCCGGCTCAACCTCTCGCGCGGCGGCTGGTACCCGGTGCGCTACGCGCTGCGCCTGGGCGCCGGGTTCGGCTCCCAGATCAGCCTGTCGCTGATGCGCCGGGTCGCCACCGCCGACGACCGCCGCCGCGCCCCCGACGAGCTGGGCCACGAGTACCGCATCGTCGATCCGGCGGCCTGGCAGGGCTGGCTCGCGGGGCTGTCGGGCTACGAGCGGCCGCGGCTGGAGGTCGCGAAGCGCACCCTGCGCGTAGCCGACGAGGGGCCCAACGAGACCCTGACGGCGCCCCTGGCCTCGCGGCCGGCGGCGGCCGGGGCGCCGGCGACGCGCGCGGCGGCGCCTCCGGTGGCGGCCCAGG
>CAZNIX010000767.1:0-1812 GCA_964573125.1 uncultured Thermoanaerobaculia bacterium | reverse complement strand
AGGTAGATCTCGCCGTCGCCGGTGGCGGTGGAATCGAGCGCCACGACGAGGTCGCAGTGGCTCTCCGACGGCTGCCCCAGCTGGAGGCGGCGCGCCGCACGGACGAGGTCGCGGGGCTGATCGCGCTCAGCCCGTGGACCTCGCTGACCGAGCTGGCGCGCCGCTTCTTCCCCGCGCCGCTGGTGCGGCTGGCGCTCGCCGACCGCTACGACACCGCGGCCGCGGCGCCCGGGATCCAGGTCCCGGCGCTGATCGTCCACGGCGGCCGCGATCCGATCGTCCCCGCCGCGCACGGCCGGCGGCTGGCGGCGGCGCTCGGCGGGCCGGTCGAGCACCGCGAGCTGGCGGGCGCCGGCCACAACGACCTGCTCGCCCACCCCGAGGTCTGGGCGGAGATCGCGCGCTTCCTCGCCCGGATCGACACCCGCTGATCGTGTTTCGAGCCCGCCGGATGGCCCGACTGCCCGTCGGCGGAGGTGGCGGGCACAGCCCCCTGCTAGCCTCGGCCGCCGTGGAGCGCCTCTTCGTCTACGGCACGCTGATGCGCGCGGGCGCCAACCATGCGCTGCTCGCCGGCGCTCGCTTCGAGGGCGCCGCCCGCACCGCCCCCGGCTTCGCTCTGGTCGACCTCGGCGCGTACCCCGGGATGGTGCGTAGCGGCGCCGCGGCGGTCGCCGGCGAGCTGTTCCGCGTCGACCGCGCCACCCTCGACCGCCTCGACCGCTTCGAGGGCCATCCCCACCTCTTCCGCCGCGCCCGCGTGCCCCTCACCGACGGCCGCCCCGCCTTCGCCTACCTCCTCGACCCCGAGCACGCCGCCGCACACCCGCCGATCTCGCCCGACCCCGGCGGCTCCTCCCGCTGGCTGAGCGGTACCATGGCGGCCTCGCCCGCTGCGTCGCAGGGGGGCTGACGAGGCGTCGGGGAGGCGGATGACCTCCAGCTACAGCATCACCTTCACGGCCGAGGCGATACGGCACCTCGAGGCCTTCCGCCGGCATGAGCGAGTGCGTCTCCTCGACGGCATCCGGACACAACTGCAGCACCAGCCAGGGGTTCCCACCCGTAGCCGCAAGGCGATGCGCGCAAACCCGCTATCTGACTGGGAGCTACGCGTCGGGCGCTTTCGGGTATTCTACGAGGTGGATGAGGGCCTTCGTAGCGTCCGCGTGCTGGCCGTCGGCGAGAAGCGGAGGGAGCGGCTGGTCATCGGAGGCCGGGAGTTCAAGCTGTGAAGACTATTGATCTCACCAAAGAAACGACCTCCCTCGAAGAGCTTCTCCAGGTGGCTCGTGACGAGCCGACGCTGCTCAGGGCAGCGAACGGAGAGAGCTTCCTTTTGAGCGCCGCGGACGAGCTCACCGCGGAGGTGGAATTGCTGCGCCTGAACCACGACTTCCTCGCCTACCTCGACGAGATCAAGGGATCGGCTGAGGCGATCCCGCTGGAGGAAGTAGAGCGGCGGCTCGGGTAGGCGCTCGCTCAGCAGACCCAGGACGGCCGCGGCTCGGGCGGTGACGGCCACGGGTCGGGGGCCGGCATCGGCGTGCGCGGCGCCGGCGCCGCGAAGCCGAGTAGCCCGTCGGGATCGGCCTCCTGGAGGCGGCGGTAGAAGAACAGCGCCGCCGCCACCTCGTCGCGCCAGAGGTCGCAGCGATCCTCCCGCGGCTCCTCCGCCGGCGCCCCCGCGGTCCGCGCGTAGAGGCTGCGCGCGCACAGGTAGCGCGCCCAGCAGCCCGCGCACGGCTCGCCGGCCGGCAGGCCGACCTCGGCCGCCGACGCCGGCGGATCGGGCCGCGCGCCGAGCGGGAG
>CAZNIX010000766.1:0-1812 GCA_964573125.1 uncultured Thermoanaerobaculia bacterium | reverse complement strand
AGGTGGGTGGTGATCATGGCTGCCCAGCGTACTCGCGCACGGCCCGCCGTCCGCCCGCGAACAGCGGCCGCGCCGCCTCCCGCGCGAGCACGACCGCCGGGATGCCGGCGTCGCCCCCGGAGTCGACCGCGAGCGGCGGGAAGCGCGCCTCGTCGGGCTCGCCGTCGCCGCCGTCGGGCCCCTCCTCGGCGCCCGCCGCCGGCAGGTCGCTGACGATCAGCCCGACCGCGCCGTGCTCGCGCGCGTTGAACGCCTTGTAGCGCAGGTCGCTGAAGCGCCGCCGCTCGTCCTCGCCTTCGATCCCGCCCGCGGGCAGGAAGCGCCGCACGAGCGCGATCTTGCCCGCGACGTCGACCCCCTGGTAGTCGTCGATCCCGTGGTCGGCGGAGGTGACGCCGTAGCCCGCGGGCACGACCTCGGCCGCGACCTCGCCCGCGGCCGAGAACGCGAGCGGCCGGAAGGCGTCCGCGGCCACCGGCTCGCCGTCGAGTGCCAACGCGGTCCCCGCCTCGACCTCGACGGCGACCGGCACCTCGAAGCGCTGGCGATAGCCGCCGGCGCCGAACGCCGGCTCGAGCCCGATCTCCCGGAAGCTCGCCTCGAGCCAGTCCGCGGCCGCGGCCAGGCCGCCGGTCCCGATCCCGCGCCCCTCGCGGGCGTCGTCGGCGAGCCAGGCGACGTCGGCCAGGTAGCGGTCGGGGGCGCGCGGCTCGAACGCCGGCGCGCCGTCGACCCAGCGGGCGACGAAGACGTTGGTCTCGCCGGGGGCGCCCTGGTCGCGGTTGGACGCGAACGCCAGCCGCCCGCCGTCGGGCGAGAACATCGGGAAGCCGTCGAACCCCTCGGAGCGCGTGATCCGCTCGAGCCGCGTGCCCTGGACGTCGATCGCCCAGAGGTCGAACTCGCGCGGGCTGTCGTTGCCGTAGTTGGACGAGAAGATGATCCGCTCGCCCGAGGGGTAGAAGTAGGGCGCGAACGACGCCGCCCCGAGGTAGGTCACCTGGCGCGGCTCCGAGCCATCGGCGTTCGCGACCCACAGCTCGAGCCTGGCCGGCCGCACCAGCCCCTGGGCGAGCAGGCGCCGGTAGTCCTCCAGCTCCTCCCCCTCCCGCGGCCGCGACGCCCGCCAGACGAGCTTCGAGCAGTCGGCGGAGAAGAACGCGCCGCCGTCGTAGCCCGGGGCCTCGGTGAGGCGCTCGACGTTGCCGCCGTCGGCGTCCATCCGGTACAGCTCGAGGTCGCCGTCGCGGTCGGAGGTGAAGACGATCGAGCCGTCGACCGGGCACACCGTCGCCTCGGCGTCGTAGGCGTCGTTGTCGGTCAGGCGCACCAGCTCCGCGCCGTCGCCGGCCCCGTCGGCGGCCGTGGCGAAGATCTCGTACGAGCCGAAGAGCGGCCAGACGTAGCCCTGCGAGTGGTCGGGCGCCGGCGGGCAGTCCGGGCCGGCGAGGTGGGTCGAGGCATAGAGGATGCGCTCGGCGTCCGGCCAGGTGAAGTAGGAGCAGGTGGTGCGCCCGGCGCCGGTCGAGACCAGCTCGGGAGAGCGCGGAGCCGCGGCCGGCGGCCGGGCGCCGTCGAGCGGCGGCACCTCGAGGACGTAGATCTGGTCGCACCCGTGCGGCGGCCGGTGCGACTGGAAGATGAGCTTGTCGCCGTCCGGCGACCAGTAGGCCTCGGCGTTCTCGCCGCCGAACGTGAGCTGGGTGACGGCGGCGAGGTGGGGCTCGGCGGGGGCGGCGGCTCCGGCGGCGGGCTCGTCCGGCCGGCCGGCGGCGCCGGCGGCGAGGAGCGCGGCGACCACGACGCCCGCGC
>CAZNIX010000765.1:0-1816 GCA_964573125.1 uncultured Thermoanaerobaculia bacterium | reverse complement strand
GGCCTCCTCGCCGCGCGCGAGCGCGGCGAACCCGGCCTCGAGCTGGACGCTCCGCCCGGCGTCGACCGCGTGCGGATACCCGGTCAGCGGCGCGACCAGGAACGGCCGATCGGCGGCGGGCAGGTCCGGGAACGGCGGCGGCGCCGGCGGCGGCGCGGGGAGCGCCCGCGGAGCGCAGCTCGCCGCGGCCGCGATCGACACCCCGGCCAGGACCGCAGCGGCGAGGCGAGGGAGAGATCTACGGCTGCTCGCCGGGGGCCGCCTTCGCCTTGGCGATGGTCGCGATGGCATGCTTGTACACCAAGATCTCCCGGTCCTCCGTCTCGAACACCACCGCGAACCGATCGAACCGCTTGAGCCGGCCGAGCACGCTCTGGCCGGTGACCAGCTCGCAGCGCATGATCGGCCCTTCCTTGAGATTCTGGAACAGAAAGCCATCCTGGATGTTGATGTTGTGCTTAGGCATCGCGCCTCCAAAAGCCGTTGCGCTTCAGGGATTGGATGAGATCGGCAACCGGCCCGGCGAGTTCCCGGGCGTCATGCCACTCCACGTCCGGCTCGCGCCGGAACCAGGTGAGCTGTCGTTTGGCGAACCGGCGGGTCTCGCGGATCGTCTCCTCCAGCGCGCTGTCCAGGGAGCGCTCGCCACGGACGTGGGCCGCGAGCTGACGGTAGCCGATCGCCTGAAAGGCGGCGGCGTCCGGCATGTACCCCCTCTCGAGCAGCCCTCCCACCTCCTCCACCCAGCCACGTTCCACCATCTGGACCGCGCGCCTGGCGATGCGATCGTACAGGATGGCTCGCGGCAGCGTCAATCCGATCTTGACCGCCGGAACCCGCTCTCTCCCAAAGGGTTGGCGGGCGAGCCACCGCGACAGCGGGCGCCCGGTGACGAGCGCCACCTCGAGCGCGCGGAGCACCCGCTGGGTGTCCCCCGGGGCCAGGCGCGCCGCGCTCTCCGGGTCGCGCCGGGCGAGCTCGGCGACCAGCGGCGCCAGCCCTTCGGCGGCGAGCCGCCGGCGCAGCTCGGCCCGCACCTCGGGGTCGCCGCGGGGCACCGGGCTGATCCCCTCGACCAGTGCGCGCAGGTAGAGCCCGCTGCCGCCGACCACCAGCGGCACCGCGCCGCGCTCCTCGATCTCCGCGATCGCCGCCCGCGCCCGGCGCGCGAACTCCCCCGCCGAGTACGGCTGGTCGGGGTCGAGGATGTCGATCAGGTGGTGGCGCACCCGCCGCCGCTCTTCCGGCGACGGCTTGGCGGTACCGACGTCGAGGCCGCGGTAGACCTGGAGCGCGTCGGCGCTGACGATCTCGCCCCCGAACGCCGTGGCCAGCTCGAGCGCGAGCGCGCTCTTGCCGGTGGCGGTCGCGCCGAGGACGATGAGCAGCGGGCGCACGGGTCGGCTCATGGTTGCCACCCCGGTAGGTTATCCGCGCCGGCCCCGCGTGCCGCGCCATCAACGCGGATCAACGTCGACGGCTGCAGATCTCCACAACGCGCCGGGGGCTCCCGCCGGGTGAATCTCGCGGCGCGGCCGTCGCCGCCGCCAAGCCGTCGGCGGCTCCCCGCGGCCGCCGCCGCGCCTCGCTGCTATGGCGGCGCCGCGGGGGTTTCGATCGCGAGCGGACCGCCGTTCTCCCACTCGATCCGGACCGCGCCGTGGCGGTCGGTGCGCAGCACCGTCGCGCCGGCGCGGTCGAGGCGCGCGAGCACCTCCGCGGCCGGGTGGCCGTAGGGGTTGCCGCGCCCGGCCGAGACCAGGGCCAGGCGCGGCCGGACCGCGGCGAGCAGCTCCGGCCCGGTCGAGGTCTTGCT
>CAZNIX010000764.1:0-1820 GCA_964573125.1 uncultured Thermoanaerobaculia bacterium | reverse complement strand
GCGTCGCCTCCGCCCCCGGCGGCGCCGACCGCGAGCCCCTCGGGCGCCCCCTCGGGGCCGACCAGGGCGACGACCAGCGGTCCGGTCAGGCCGGCCGCCGCCCGCGCCCACGCCTCGGCGCTCTCGGCCTCGACCGCCGGCGCGAAGCCCTCGGCGGTGCCCGCCGGCCCCAGCTCCTCGGCGAGCGAGAAGAACTCCAGCTCGGTGAAGAGCTTGCGCAGCGCGTCGGGGTCGGGCTCCTCGAGCCGGAGCTTCTCGGGCTCGAACGCCACCGGCAGGTCGCGGTGGATGGTCACCAGCTCCTTCGACATCCGCGCCTGCTCGGCGTGCTGCTCGAGCCCCTCGCGGTAGCTCTTCCTGCCGACCTCGCCGGCGCGCTCGAGCAGGGCTTCGAGCGAGCCGTGCTCGACGATCAACTGCCGCGCCCCCTTCTCGCCGATGCCGGGGACGCCGGGGACGTTGTCGCTGGTGTCGCCGGTCAGCGCCAGCACGTCGGTGACCTTCTCGGGCGGCACGCCGAAGTCCGCGGCGACCGCCGCCGGGTCGTAGAGCTTCTCGCGCCCGGTGTGGTAGAGGAAGACGTGCGGGCCGACGAGCTGCATCAGGTCCTTGTCGGCGGAGACCAGCACCACGTCGTAGCCCTCGCCCGCGGCCTTGCCGGCGAGCGAGCCGAGCACGTCGTCGGCCTCGTAGTTCTCGATCGCGAGCACCGGGATGCGGTAGGCCTCGAGCGCCCGGCGGATCCACGGCACCTGCGAGCGCAGGTCCTCGGGCATCGGCGCGCGGTTGGCCTTGTACTCGGCGTAGCGCTCGGTGCGCACGGTGCGCCGGGAGACGTCGAGCGCCACCCCGACCAGTTCGGGCTTCTCCTCGCGCAGGAGCTTGCGCAGCATGGTGACGAAGCCGTAGACCGCGTTGGTCGGCTCGCCCTTCGAGGTCGAGAGGTTGCGGATCGCGAAGAAGGCGCGGAAAATGTTCGAGTAGCCGTCGATCAGGTAGAGGCGGGGCCGCGGCTCGGGCATGGCCCGGGATTGTAGCCCGCGGCCGGGTGGCGCCGGGGCGGGCAGTGGGCGGACCGCCGATCCGGTCGCCGGCGCGTCGCGCGTGGCAGGCGGACTCGAAGCGGGAGCCGGGCGGTTGCCCGGGCTCCCTCCCGGACGGGGTAGGCCGTCCGTCAACGACCGTGCTCGAGAAGAGGAGGAGACCATGGGTTTCTTGGGCCTGATTTCGTGGGTTCTCTTCGGGTTGATCGTCGGCGTCCTGGCGAAGTTCCTGATGCCGGGCAAGGACCCGGGCGGCTGCATCATCACCAGCCTGATCGGGATCGGCGGCGCGCTGCTCGGCGGGCTGATCTCGACCTGGCTCGGCTTCGGCGGGGTCGAGGCCTTCGAGTGGCGCGGCCTGGTGATCGCCGTCCTCGGCGCGATCCTGCTGCTCGCCGTGTACCGCGCGCTGCGCGGGCGCTGACGCGACGGGCCGCCCGCGCCGCCGCGCGCGGCCCCTATAATCGGCCGCCGGGAGGAGCCCCGATGGCCCATCGGATCACGATCGAGTACTGCGTGCCCTGAAACTACCTCCCCCGCGCCGCCGGTCTGGCGGCCGCGATCGAGGAGCGGTTCGGCGAGCGCGCCGAGCTGATCAAGGGGAAGGGCGGCGCGTTCGAGGTGGCGCTCGACGGCGACGTGCTGTTCTCGAAGAAGGCGACCGGCCGCTTCCCCGAGGGCGGCGAGGTCGAGGCCGTGCTGGCGGCGCGCCTGGGCGCCTGAGCCGGGGCTCGTCCCCGGACGCGCCGGCCGGGCCGCGCCGGCCGGGCCGCGCCG
>CAZNIX010000763.1:0-1826 GCA_964573125.1 uncultured Thermoanaerobaculia bacterium | reverse complement strand
GCCGCCTGGAGGCCGGCTACGAGGTGCTCGCGCTCGGCGCCGGCGCCGGCGTCCAGCCGGCGGCGGCGGTCGCCGCCGCCGGCGGCGGCCGGGCGGCCGCGCTCCACGATTTCGACGCTCTCGAGTTCGACCGCTACACCGAGCTCCACCTGCTCTCGCGCGAGCTGACCGAGACCGGCAGCGACCTCGGTGCGGTCGGCGGCGAGCTGGGCGAGAGCGTGGGCGATTTCGACGGCTGCCTGACCCGGCTCTCGCGGCTGACCAGCGAGGTCCAGGACAAGCTGATGCGCCTGCGCATGGTGCCGCTCGCCCAGCTCGCGACCCGGCTCCAGCGCGCGGTGCGGGTGACCGCCGCCCAGCAGGGCAAGCGCGCGCGCCTGGTGCTCGAGGGGGGCGAGGTCGAGCTCGACAAGACCGTGCTCGAGGAGATCGCCGATCCGCTCCTGCACCTGATGCGCAACGCCGTCGACCACGGCCTCGAGCCGCCCGAGCTGCGCCGGGCGGTCGGCAAGCCGGAGCGCGGGACGGTGCACCTGACCGCGGCCCACGAGGGCACCCAGGTGGTGCTGCGGGTGAGCGACGACGGCGCCGGCATCCAGCCCGAGCAGGTGCGCGCGGCGGCGGTCGCCGGCGGCTACCTCTCCGAGGAGGAGGCCGCCGGGCTCGCCGACGGCGAGCTCTACCCGCTGCTCTTCGCGCCCGGGTTCTCGACCGCCGGCGCGGTGTCGGAGGTCTCCGGCCGCGGCGTCGGCCTCGACGTGGTCAAGGCGACGGTCGCCCGCCTCGAGGGGACGGTGGCGGTCGAGTCCGAGCCCGGCCGCGGCGCCACGGTCACCGTCCGCCTGCCGGTCACGCTCGCGATCACCCGCGTGCTGATGGTCGAGGCCGGCGGCCAGACCTTCGCCCTGCCGCTCGGCCTGGTGTCGCAGCTCGCCCGCCTCGACCGCGCCGAGATCGAGCGCCTCGGGCGCGAGCCGGTGGTGCGGCTCGACGGGCGGGTCTACCCGCTGGTCCACCTCGCCCACGCGCTCGGGCTGTCCGACGCCGCGGAGGAGCCGCCGGCGCGGGTGCCGGTGCTCACCGTCGACCTCGGCGAGCGCCGCCTGGCGCTCGCGGTCGACCGCCTGGTCGAGGCGCGCGAGGTGGTGGTCAAGCCGCTCGGCAGCCTGCTGCGCCGGGTGCGCGGGGTGAGCGGCGCCACCCTGACCGGCGACGGCGCCGTGGTCCTGATCCTCGCCCCCGGCGAGCTGGGCGCCGAGGCGGAAGCCGCGGAGTCGGCGCTGCCGGCGCGGCTCGGCCGGCGGCTCGCGCGGCGCGCGCTCGACGTGCTGATCGTCGACGACTCGCTGTCGGTGCGGCGGGTGCTCGCGAACCTCGTGCGCGGGGCGGGCTGGAACCCGATCGCGGCGCGCGACGGGGTCGAGGCGCTCGAGATCCTGCAGCGCTCGCCGCGCCTGCCCGACGCCATCCTGCTCGACATCGAGATGCCGCGCATGGACGGCTACGAGCTGGCCGCGACGCTCCAGGCGCAGCCGGCGCTCGCCGCCGTCCCGATCGTCTTCATCACCTCGCGGGCGGGCGACAAGCACCGCGCCCGGGCGTTCGAGCTGGGCGCCTCCGAGTACCTGGTCAAGCCCTACCCGGACGCCGTCCTGCTCGAGGCCGTGCGCCGCCTCGCCGCCCGGCCGCGGCCGGAGGCGGCGGCGTCGTGAGCCTCGAGGCGGTCGGCCCGGCGCGCTCCGGTCCCGTGCGCTTCGATCCGGCGCGCTTCGATCCGGCGCGCTTCGATCCCGGGCGCCGCGACGACGCGGGCGCGCCGGCCGAGG
>CAZNIX010000762.1:0-1827 GCA_964573125.1 uncultured Thermoanaerobaculia bacterium | reverse complement strand
GGCGGCGCCGACGCGCAGCCGGCCGCCACTGCGGCGGCGAGGGCGGCCGCGGCGGCGTGCCGGAAGGGCCGCTTCGCGCCGCGCATTCTCGGCACGACCGCCGTTACTGCCGCACCGACAGGCCGTCGAGCTTGCGCCTCAGCTCGGCGCGGTCGCCGTCGGCGGCGCCGGCGGCGAGCGCGCGGCGGTAGAGGTCGCGCGCCTTGTCGACCTCGCCCAGGGCGGCATAGACGTCGGCGAGGTGCTCCCAGATGGTCGCGTCGTCGGGCAGCAGGTCGACCGCCCGCTCGAGGTACTCGCGCGCGAGGTCGAGGTCGCCGAGCTGGAAGTGGGCCCAGCCCAGCGAGTCGACGTAGGCGCCGTTGCCGGGTTCGAGCGCGACCGCGCGCTGCACCAGCTCGAGCGCGCGCGGGAGGTTCTCGCGGCGCTCGGCCCACATGTAGCCCAGGTAGTTGAGCGCGGGGGCGAAATCGGGCTCGGTCGCGAGCAGGCGCTCGAAGACCGTCGCCGCCTCCTGGTGGCGGCCGCTGCGCTCGAGCGCGGCGCCGAGCAGGAAGCGGGCACCGCGCTCGGCGGGCTCGGTTTCGAGCACCCGCTCGAGCAGCGGGATCGCGAGCGCGTACTCCTCGCGCTGCTGCGCCGCCTGCGCCGCCAGCAGCAGGATCCCGGGCGGCTGGCTCGCGAGCAGCTTGCGCGCGAGCCGGCGCGCCTTGCCGCGCTCGCCGGCGGCGAGCAGGAGGTCGATCTCCTTGACCGCCAGCTCGGGCGCGTCGCCGCGGCGGAGCACCGCCAGCGCCTCGCCGGTCCGGCCCGCCTCGTGCAGCAGGTCGGCGTAGGCGATCGCGGCGTCGCGGCGCAACTCGGGGTCGGCGGAGGCGAGCACCTGGGCGAGGGTCGCGATCGCCTCCTCGCCCCGGCCGCTGCGCGCCTGGACGCCGGCGAGCAGCAGGCGGGCGCGCTCGGCGAGCGCGCGGCCGGTCTCGGCGCCGTCGAGCCGGCCGAGCAGGTCCTGGTACAGCCGCGCCGCCTCCTCGGGCTGGCCGTCGCGCTCGAGCAGGCCGGCGGCGGCGCGCACCAGCTCGAGGTTCTCGGGATCGTCGGCGCGCAGCTCGGTGATGCCTTCGAGCGCCTCGCCGGTGCGGCCGAGTCCGCCGAGCGCGAGCGCGTGGACCAGCCGCAGCCAGCGGTTCTCGGGGTCGGCCGCGAGGCTCGCCTCGGCGGCCGCCAGCGCGCCCGCGAAGTCCTCGCTGCGGTAGAGCTGCCAGGCCAGCTCGCCGGTCAGCTCGGGGGCGTCGCGGACCGCGTCCGGGGCCGCGCGCAGCACCGCTACCGCCCGCGCGGGGTCGTCCCGGCGGGCGTACAGGCGCGCCAGCGACACGCGCGCCTCGAGCGCCGCCGGATCGAGCGCCAGGAGCCGCTCGAGCGCGACCGCCGCGTCGGCGTCGCGGCCGGCGGCGCGCAGCGCGTCGGCGAGCATCGAGAACACGATCCGGCTGTCCGGCGTGTGGTCGGCGGCCGCGGCGAAGATCTCGGCGGCGCGCTCGGGCCGTCCCTGCTGGAGGTAGATCTGCCCGAGCGGGATCATCGCCTGCAGGTCCCACGGGGTGAGCCCGCGCACCCGCTCGAGCGCCGCGATCGCCGCCGCCAGCGAGCGCGGATCGCCGTCGGCGAGCGCGAGGTGGGTCTGCGCCAGCGCGCGCAGCACGTCGGCGTTGTCGGGCGCGAGCGCGGCCGCCGCCTCGGCCTGGCGCACCGCCTCCGCGAGCAGCTCCGCCCGCTCCGCGGCCTGCCGCGAGCGGGTCGCCAGGCGGCGCAGCAGCTCGGCGT
>CAZNIX010000761.1:0-1829 GCA_964573125.1 uncultured Thermoanaerobaculia bacterium | reverse complement strand
AGGCGCAGCCCGGCGGCGAGACGCGACCGGAAGGCAGGCGGCGCGCGTCCGCCCTCGGGCGCGCCTCGCTCGCGGCGGCGCCCGCGCCGCGCGGTCACGCGGGCGCTGAGGCCGGCCTACTCCTCGGGCGCCGACTCCCGCTCGAGCGCGGCCTCGAGCTCGGCGATGCGCTGCTCCAGCTCGGCGATCCGGCGCTCCAGCTCGCCCTCGGCGCCGCGCAGGCGGATGACGTCGCGGCGGATCTCGGGGACGGCGAAGCGCTCCTTGAGCTCGGTCACCGCCTCGTTCACCGCCTCGGGGTCGAGGCGGTAGACGAACGGCTCGCCCGGGTGCGCGCCGGCGCCCGGGCCGTGCCAGAGGAAGCGGCGGAGGTCGACCTCGGGCAGCTCGCGCTCGACGATCGTCACCGGCAGCGCGAGCACGCGGCCGCCGCGCACCACCTCGAGGGTGGCGCGCGCGCCCTCGTCCATCGCGCGTACCCGGCGCCGGAGGTCGAAGCTGGTCGCCACCCGCTGGCCGTCGAGCGCGGTGATCACGTCGCCGACCGCGAGGCCGGCCGCCGCCGCCGGGCTGTCCGCCTCGACCCGCGCGACCAGCACGCCGGCCTCCTCGGGGGCGCCGAAGTGCGCGCGCAGCTCGGGCGACAGCTCGGTCAGCGCCGCGCCGAGGTAGCCGCGGTGCGCGCCCATCCCCTCGGGGTCGATGAGCTGGTAGCCGAAGCGGAAGCCGGGCGGGCAGTCGCCGCCTTCCTCGCCGGGCCCGCAGCGGATCTCGAACGGCGCCGCTCCTTCCTCGCCGATGAAGACCGCGCGCACCCGCGGCTCGCCGGGCTCGGCGATCTCGTCGAGCGGGCGCACCTGGACCACCTCGCCCTCGGCGTTGCGCTCGACCCAGTGGAAGCCGCCCTCGCCATCGGGCTCGACCTCGAGGCGCACCGGCTCGCCGTCCTCGCCGATCATCATGACGTGGCCCTGGAAGCCCTCGCCGCCGCCTTCGAGATGGATCACCCCGGTCTCGCCGTCGCCGAGGCGGATCACGCGGTGCTCGACCCGCCGCTCGACGGGCTGGGCGTTCGGGTCGGTCACCGGGCTCGCCTCGGGCTCGACGGCGACTCCGGGCTCCCGTGGGTCCGAGCCGGGACGCCCGGGCTCGCCGAGCGCTCCGGCGGCGGCGAACGCGAGCGGCAGCGTGGCGAGCAGCCCGCAGGCCACGGCGAGCGCGGCGCCGCGCCGCGCCTGGCGCGGGGATGCAGAGGACAGGTCTGGCTGGTTCATCGTCGGTTCTCCTTGCCGTCCACGATCGGGCTCGTTCACAGCTCCGGGCTCTGTTCCCTGGTCTCGGCACCGCCGCCGGTCCCCAACTCACGGCCGAGATCGAGCACGAGGCCGAGCTCCTCGTCGCCGCCGAGGAAGACCACCGGCTGGCCGTCGCGGCCGATCTCCGGCAGCTCGGCGAGGGCGACCTCGAAGCGGCGGTGTTCGCTGCGCAGGGCGTTCAGCTCGGCGCGCACCCGCGTGAGCGCGGCGCGGGGGGCTTCGATCGGCGCGACGGCGCGGCGGGGAGCGGATACGCGGCGGGGCGAGCCGGCGACCTCGGCGCCGGCCAATTGCACGGTGTCTGCGGGCGCCAGGTCCGCCGCCGGCGCGGCACTCGGCGGGTGATCCGAGGGCGCCGTGGAGGGATCGGCCGCGCCCGGGCGAGCCGGGGCGCCGGCTGCCGGCTCCGTCGCCTCGGCCGCGGACTCCGCGATCGCCTCTTGCTCGCCCCGCGGCGCGACCCCCGAGCCGCGCGAAGCCGACCATCATGTTCGCGGCGCACGCCGGCTGGAT